>NZ_BCBO01000018.1:0-35759 GCF_001320835.1 Pseudomonas sp. NBRC 111138
CCGCCCGCCGTGACCTGCCATTGCCGGACGGCTATCGCAATGTGCTGCATATCGGCGGGGAGGTCAGCCTGTGCAACCCGTTGATGCTCGGCTGGGCCAAGGCGCTGCGCGAGCAGATACCGGGGCACGCCTTGCGCACCGAAGTGCGTGAAGGCGAATACCTGCTGCGCCAACTGGAGCTGGGTGTGCTCGACGCCGCCTTGGTGTTCCAGCCGCAATACTGGCCAGGCTTGCAGGTGGAGCAGGTGCTGGAAGAAAAACTGATTCTGGTGCAACTGGCGAGCAAACCCTCGCCCTACGTGTATATCGACTGGGGCCAGGGTTTTCGCCAGCAACACGACGCCGCCCTGCCCGACCGTGCGCGTGCCGCGCTGAGTTTCAACCTGGGGCCGCTGGCGTTGCAGTACATCCTGGAGAATGGCGGTGCTGGTTACTTCCGCACGCGGGTGGTGCAGAGCTACCTGGACAGCGGCGTCATGCAGCGCGTGGCCAAGGCGCCGGAATTCAGCTTTCCGACCTACCTTGTGTATTCGCGGGCGCGAGATTCAGCGGTGTTGCAGCAGGCTTTGGAACTGCTGCGCGAAGTGGTGAAGGCCGAAGGCGACTGGTCGCAACGCTGGGATCCGCTGATTTGAATCACTCTACGCTTGCGCGCATGCTAGCCTGCTGGTGTTTACTCTCGCAGTCTTACCGATGAACAAGAAAAAGTCCGTCACCATCAGCGACATTGCCAAACGGGTCGGCATGACCACCATTACGGTGTCCCGCGCTTTGAGCAAACCCGACCTGGTCAAACCCGCCACCCTGGCGCGCATCCTGGAAGTGGCACGCGAGCTGGACTACGTGCCCAACGCCTTCGCCCGCGGGCTCAAGCGCAGTGAAAGCCTGATCATCGGGGTCATCACCGCATCGGTAGACAACCCGTTCTACAGCGAGATGATCAAGGCGATTTCCCGCGAGGCGAAAAAGCACGGCTACACCATCATGCTGGTGGACACCGATGAGCTGGAAGAACTCGAAAGCAAGGCAGTCGATACCCTGCTGGGCTATCGCGTGGCGGGGATCATCCTGTCGCCGGTCTCCGACGAGCCGAGCTACCAGCCCGACTATCTGGAGCGCCTGGGCAACGGCAAGACCCCGGTGGTGCTGCTCGATCGCACGATCCACGACAGCCCGTTCAGCCGCGTGGTGCTCGACAACTACCACAGCGGCCTGCAAGCCGCGCACTACCTGTTACGCCAAACCCCGAACCTCAAGCGCCTGCTGGTGCTGACCGGCCCCGAGCACTCGCGTATCAGCGTGGAACGCCTCAAAGGCCTGCGGGAAGTGCTGGCCGCACACCCCGACATTCAGGTCGAGGTGCAAGCGGGCGACTACACGCTGATGCCGGCTTACCTGCATACCCTCGATTACCTGGCCGCACACTCGGCACCGGACGCGATCATGGGTTTCAACCAGTTGATCACCCTGGGCGCCCTGCGTGCGTTGCGTATGCATAACATCGCCCATGACAGCCTGACCATCTGCGGCATCGACCGCCTGCCCTTCGCCGATATCTTTGGCGTGCCGATTGCCTGCGTGGCCCACGACGCGTCCCTGGCCGGCAGCAGTGCGGTGCGCCTGCTGCTTGATCGCCTGCAAGACCCGCACAAGCCACGGGACAAAGTGGTCATCGCCGGGCAGTTGGAAAACGGCTAGCGGCTGGTGTAGCCGCCGTCCACAGGCAGGCTCACGCCACTGATCATGCTGGCCGCGTCGCTTAGCAAAAACAGCACCGGCAGCGCCACTTCCGCCGGTTGCGCAAAACGCCCCAAAGGAATCGCTGCCAGTGCCGGGTCGCGCTTGGCCGGGTCGGACCAGGCCATGGTCGCCATGGGCGTCAAGGTCACGGTGGGGTTGACGCTGTTGACGCGTATGCCAAAACGGCCCCACTCGGCGCATTGCACGCGGGTGATCGCATCCAGTGCAGCCTTGGAGGCGCAGTAGCTCAGGTGATCATCCAGCGCCACCAACGACGCCTGGCTGGAGACGTTGACGATGCTGCCGGCCATGTTCGCCTCGATCATCTTTGCCGCGACCCGGCTGGCCACTTGCGCAGCGGCGCGGGCGTTGACATGCATTACCTGGTCGAAGGCGTTGGCGCTGATGGCAGCGGCGGGCTCCAGGCGTGAGATACCGGCGCAGTTGACCAGGCCGTGCAGAGGCGGCAGGTCGTGCAGGGCGTTGTCGAGGGCGATGCTGTCAGCGATGTCCACGCACAGGGTGTGGCACCCCAATGCCGCCAACGCCTGGGCATCGCGACCGAGAGCGAAGACTTCAGCGCCGCTGGTGATCAGTTGCTGGGCAATTTCGCGACCGATGCCGCTGCTGGCACCGGTGACGAGGATGCGCTGGTACGAAAAATCGAAGGTGGTAGACATAAATAAAGATCTCAAAACCAATGAAGACCCACTGTGGGAGCTGGCTTGCCTGCGATAGCGGAGTGTCAGTCTCCTTATCGGGTGCTGATACACCGCTATCGCAGGCAAGCCAGCTCCCACAGTTTTGGACAGTGTTGAATCAGGTGGCTTGCAGGTTGTGCATGACTGGTTTCAGGGCTGGGTACAACTTCAGGTACTCGGCAAACGCCCGGTCATAGGTCATGACATTCTCCCGCTTGGGCTGCGCCCGCAATTGCAACTGCACCCAACCCGTGTCCATCTGCCCATCACTCACCAACCCCATCGTATGCGCCGCCAACAACGCCGCGCCCAGGGCTGCTTCTACCTCCTGCACGATCGTGTACACCGGGTAGCGTGTGACGTCGGCGATGATCTGCATCCACAGGTCCGAATGGCTCGCCCCGCCCACCACAATCAAGCGCGGGTCCAGGGAATGCGCGCCCTGGCTGCCCGCTTCGATATTGTGGCGCAGGGCAAAACTCACGCCCTCCAGCACCGCGCGGTACAGGTGAAAGCGGCTGTGGTAGAGGTTGAGCCCGACAAAACTGCCGCTGGCGCGGTCATCCCACACCGGGCTGCGCTCGCCCATCAAGTAAGGCAAAAACACCACGCCTTCGCTGCCTGCCGGAATCTTCATCGCGCTCTGCTCCAGCAGCGCCAGGCTGTCTTGCCCCGTGGCCTGGGCCTGCTGTTCTTCGGCCTGGCAGAACTGCTCGCGAAACCAGCTGACCGAGGCCCCGGCGGTGATCGCACCGCCGAAGATGTACAGGTCGCGGTGGCCGTTGTAGACATGGGGCATGCTCACCAAACCGTGGCGCGCATCCACCTGCTGGTTCAGGTAGCCCCAGCACATGCTGGTGCCGATCATCGCCACATGATTGCCTGGCTGAGTGACACCCGCCGCCAGGGTCGCCATGGCCGCGTCCACGCCCCCAGCGAGGATCGGCGTGCCCGCCTGCAAGCCCAGGCGTGCGGCCCAGTCTGCAAGCAAACCACCCACCACCTCGCCGGAATACAGCAACCGCTCGGGCATCATCGACTGCGCGATACCCAACGCCTCCAGCATCTCGCCTGACCAGTTGCGCGCCGCCACGTCGTAGACACCGCCGATATTCCCGGCGCTGCTGTGGTCCACCGCCAACTCGCCGGTCAGGCACCAATTGATGTAGCTGTTGGGCGGCAACAGGTAACGGGTATTCGCCCACACCTGAGGCTGGTGCTGCTTGAGCCAGAGCATCTTGGTGAAGCCGTAGTAGCTGTCCACCGAATTGCCGGTGATGGCGAACAAGCGCTCCAGGTCCACATGCTCACGCACCCAGGCCACCTGCTCGCCGGCGCGGCGGTCCATCCAGATCAGGCACGGGTGCAGCGGCGTCATCTGCGCATCCACGGCAATGCCCGAACCACCGTACAAACTGCTGATGCACAGCGCCTTGACCTGCGGCGCCGGTACCCCGGCCTTGGCCATGCACTGGGCCACGCACGTTTCGACAGCATCCAGCCACACCTGCGGCCACTGCTCGGCCCAGCGCACTTTCGGGGTGTCCACCCGGTAGCCTTGGCTATGCTGGGCGATGATCGTGCCTTGGGCATCCACCAGCAGCGCCTTGGTGCTCTGGGTGCCAATGTCTACACCGATGACGTAGTCCATCTCAGAGCACCGGCTTCAACAGCACCTTGATCGACTTGGTCGAGTTGGCCAGTTCAAACGCTTGGGCCCAGTCGTCCAGCGGGAAATCATGGGTGACGATGCCTTGGGAGGTGACCAGGCCACGCTCGAACAGGTCGATGGCGATCGGGTAGCAATACGGGCCCAGGTGCGCGCCGCGCACGTCGAGCTCCTTGCGGTCGCCGATGATCGACCAGTCCACGCTGGTCTCGGCGCCAAACACGCTGAACTCGACAAAACGCCCGAGCTTGCGGATCAGGTCCAGGCCCTGGGTGACGCCGGCCGGTACGCCGGTGGTTTCGATATAGACGTCGCAGCCGTAGTTGTCCGTCAGCCCGTTGATGATCTCGCGAGCGTTGTCACGGGCGGGGTTGATCACCACATCGGCGCCGAATTTTTTCGCCAGCTCCAGGCGTTCATCGACCATGTCGATCACCACCAGTTTTTTCGGGGTCTTCAGCGCGGCGACCTGGACCATGCACAGGCCCAGGGTGCCCGCGCCGGCAATCACCACCACGTCGTCGAGCTGGATATCGCCACGGTTGACGGTATGGATCGAGCAGGCCATCGGCTCCACCAGCGCCGAGTCTTCCAGGGACACCGACTCAGGGATCTTGTGCACGATGGCGGTCTTGGGAATGCGCATGTATTGGGCCATGCCGCCTTCGGCCACTTCGCGCTGGAAGCCGAAGATGTTGTGCACTTCGCACATCCAGTATTTGCCTGATTTGCAGAAGCGGCACTTGCCACACGGCACGATCTGTTCGGCGATGACCTTGTCACCGACCTTGACCTCAAAGTGCTCCTCGGCGCCCTCGCCGGCTTCGACCACGTAGCCGAAAAATTCGTGGCCCGGTATTACCGGCGCCTTGACCCAGGGGTTGTCGCCGCCCCAGAACATCGCCGCGCCCGAGTGGCACTTGCAGTCACTGGCGCAGATGCCGCAGGCGGCGATACGGATCACCAGCTCATTGGCACGCGCCTGGGGTTTGCCGATGCGCTCCAGGCGGTAGTCTTTCGGGCCGTGGCAGACGACGGCTTGCATGTGAGTGTGCTTGTCCATGTGTTCGGTCCTGTGTAGTGAGGTATTAACGATGGCGCTGACGGCTGATGAAAATCGCCAGCAAGATGATCCCGCCCTTGATCACGCTCTGGACGTAGGGCGACACGCCAAGCATGTTCAAACCGTTGTTCAACACGCCCAGCAGCATGGCGCCGAGCAAGGTGCCGATGATCACTCCGCGGCCGCCGGCAATCGACGCACCACCCAGTACCACGGCGGCAATCGCATCCAGCTCGAACGACACGCCGGCATTCGGCTGGCCGCTCATCAAGCGCGAGGTGAGCACCAGCCCGGCAATCGCGGCGGTGAAGCCGCTGATGCCGTACACCAGCAGCTTGAAACGCGCCGCTCGCACCCCGGACAAGCGCACCGCTTCTTCATTGCCGCCGATGGCGTAGATGTAGCGGCCGATGCGGGTGTGTTGCAGCAGCACATAGGCCGCCAGGTAGGTGATCAGCATGATCAGGATCGGCACCTGCAGGCCAAACACACTGGCGCGACCGAAGAACGCGAACCACTCTGGCAAGCCGGAAATCGGGTAGCCGTCGGTGTACATCAGCCCGAACCCGCGGGCGATGCCCATGGTCGCCAGGGTGACGATGATCGGCGGCATATGCAGGTACGCCACGAACAGCCCGTTGCCGATGCCGAAGGCCACGCCCACCAGCAGCCCGGCGCCAATCGCCAGGCCCGGCGGCAACCCGGCGACCATCAGCCCGGCGGTCAAGGTGCCGGACAACGCCATCACCGGCCCCACCGACAAGTCGATGCCACCGGTGAGAATCACGCAGGTCATGCCCACCGCGATGATTGCGTTGATCGACACCTGGCGGGCGATGTTGGAGAGATTGCTGGCAGTGAGGAAGGTGTCACTGGCGAGGATCATCACCAGGGTCACCACCACCAGCCCGACAAAGGGATAAAACGCCGGCGAACGCAGCAGCCGCGCCAGGTTCAGGCGCAAGCGGCCGGTGCCGGCGGTGTTAATGGACGTATTCACTTGAGCCCCCTGTTGCATGGCGCATGACCTCTTGAGGATTGACGGCGGACGCTTCCAGTACCTTGACGATGGCGCCCTTGTGGAACACGGCGACGCGGTCGCACATGCCGATGACTTCGGGCAGCTCGGAGGAAATCATGATGATCGCGTAGCCCTGTTCGGTGAGGCTGCGCATCAACGCGTAGATCTGCGCCTTGGCACCCACGTCGATACCGCGTGTGGGTTCGTCGAACACCAGCACGTCGCAGTGGTGGTTGATCCAGCGGGCGATCACGACTTTTTGCTGGTTGCCGCCGCTGAGGTTCACCACAAGGCTTTCGCCACTGGGTGCCTTGATCGACAGCTGGCGCATCAGCGCTTCGACGCTGGCGCACTCGCGGGCCTTGTCGATCAGGCCCGAGGCGTGCTGATACTTGGGCAAATTGTTCAGCGAGATATTTTCGCGAATGCTGAAGGCGGTGATCAGCCCTTCGCTCTTACGGCTTTCCGGTAGCAGGCCAATGCCGTGGGCCAGGGCTTGGGCCGGGTCGTCGAGGCTGACTTTTTCCCCGCGCAGCCACACGTCTTTGCTCACCGTGGGCAGCGCGCCCATCATGCCCAGGGCCAGCTCGGTGCGGCCCGAGCCCACCAGGCCGGCGAAGCCCAGGATCTCGCCCTTGTGCACATTGAAACGGTTGTGGGGGCCGTTGCGCACCAGCTGGATATCCTTGACCTCCAGCAGCAACGGGCCGCGTGCGGTAGTGGGTTTAGGCGGAAAACTGCACTCCAGGCGGCGGCCGACCATCATCTCGACCAAGTGATCGATATCGCTGTCGGCCACTTCGGTAACGCCTGCATTGCTGCCGTCGCGCAGCACGCTGATGCGGTCGCAGACCTGGAAAATCTCTTCCAGGTGGTGCGAGATAAAAATCACCGCCACGCCCTGGCGCTTGAGTTCGCGCATGATGCCGAACAGCAACTCGGCCTCACTGGGGGTCAGCGTCGCGGTTGGCTCATCGAGCACCAGCAGGCGTGCGTCCAAAGCCAGGGCCTTGGCGATTTCGACAAACTGCTGCTCGGCCACGCTCAGGTGCTTGACCGCGCAGTGCAGATCGATGCTGACCCCGAGGCGCTCGAACAACGCCTGCGCCGCCTCGGCCATTTCGCGTTTGCGCAACAGGCCGAAGCGGTTGCTCAGCTCATGGCCAAGGAAGATATTTTCTACCGCCGTGAGGTAGGGAATCAGGCTGAATTCCTGGAACACAATGCCAATCCCGGCGGCAATCGCATCCCGATAGGTCGCAAATTTTCGGGCCTGCCCGTCGATAAAAATTTGCCCTTCGTCCTGATGTTCGACACCGCCCAGAATCTTCATCAGGGTGGATTTGCCCGCGCCATTTTCCCCGAGCAAGGCGTGGATTTCGCCGCGCTCCACTTGCAGGTTGATGGCCTTGAGGGCCTGCACCCCCGGGTAACGCTTACAGATGTTTTCCAGCTTCAGAAGACTGCTCATACCGCCGACCTCGCACTCAGAAGGAAGACCTGGGCCCCACGAACTACGCGGGGCCTGGGGGGGTTACCAGCTGAAGTCCTTGGCCTTGGCCTGGTCGATCAGGGTGATGTCCACCGGCACGCTGGCCGGTACTTGGGCGCCCCACTTCTTGGCCAGGGCGATGCCCAGGGCTAGGCGGATCTGGTCGCGGGGGTATTGGGCCGAGGTGGCGATGAAATGGCTGCCGGGTTTCTGGATCGCCTTGATCGCTTCCGGCGCACCGTCGACGCTGACCAGCTTCACGTCCATGCCGCTGGCTTCGATAGCCGACAGCGCGCCGAGAGAGCCATTGTCATTCACGCTGAAAATGCCCTTGAGGGTAGGCTGGGCCTGCAACATGTTTTCGGTGACGGTGAGGGCCTGATCGCGTTCCTGTTTGCCGTTCTGGATGCTGACGATCTTGATGTCCGGGTGCTTGGCCACCGCCTCTTTGCAGCCGCGCACACGTTCGAGGATCGGCACCACGGCGATGCCGTCAAGGATAGCGATATTGCCTTTGTCACCGATGGTTTTAGCCAGGTACTCACAGGCCTGGAAACCGGCGTCGAAGTTCTTCGACCCCACGAATGAATCCAACGGGCCATCTGCCTGGGCATCCACCGCCACCACTACGACACCGGCAGCATGGGCCGACTTGACAGCCGATTGCACACCGACGGAATCAGTGGGGTTGATCAGCAGGATGTCGATGCCCTTTTGCAGCATGTCTTCGACATCACTGACCTGCTTGGACACGTCGTGGCGGGCGTCGGTGATGATCAACTTGGCACCGATGGTGGCGCCGGCTTCTTCCAGGGCGTTTTTCATGGTGACGAAATAGGGGTTGTTGATTTCCTGGAACGAGGCGCCGATGCGGATGGGCTTGGCAGCGTCGGCAAACGCGGGGGTCGCGCTGCCCAGGGTGATGCTGGCAGCCAGTAAACACAGGGTTTTCGGGAGCATTTTCATGGCGTGGGTCTCTGTTTTGTTTTTATTTTTAGAGCAAATGTTATCGTTAACATTTTGCCAGAAACTAACAAGTAATTCAGACCTGTGCAAGCCTCCACTGGTCGGTCTCGGGCAAAAATATGGGAGCTGGCTTGCCCTCCGGTTGTAGGAGCGAGCTTGCTCGCGAAAAACTCACAGGCGCCGCGTTTATTCAGAAGCCCGCGTTATCGTTGACATTTTTCGCGAGCAAGCTCGCTCCTACAGGGGGGATGAGGTGGTCAGTAAAAACTCGCACATCCGCTTACGCCAACTAAGCTCAGCCTCAAATAAAAACACAGCGAGCAGCCGGCCATGCCCCACCCGACCGAGACTTTCCGCGACCGTTACCGCGCAAGCGTCAACCCGCGTTACAACCCCTGGCTGCACGCCGCATTCGTGCTTGGCTACGGCATCGCCTGCATCACGCTGGCCTGGTCCTCCACCGCCGATATCACCGCCCTGCAGTGGCTGACCGTGCCCCTGACCCTGCTGTTCTTCAACCTGTGCATCTACCTCGTGCACCGCCACCTGGGCCATCACAAACATGCATTCGCCCGGCTGTTTTACGCACGCCACACCGGCGATCACCACAGCTTCTTCACCCCCGGCCACATGACCTACGACAGCCCTCGGGACTGGCGCGTCATCCTGTTTCCAGCCTGGCTGATCATGCTGCACAGCCTGGCCATCACCCTTCCCGCCTGGTGGCTGCTCAGCCAACTGAGCACCAACGTTGCCGGGTTGTTTGCAGGCTGCATGATCCTTGGCTACCTGCTCTACGAAGTGTTCCATGCCTGCGAACACCTGCCTGCCGAACACCCGGTGGCACGCCTGCCATGGATTCGCCAGATGCACCGCCTGCATGCCCTGCATCACCGTCGTGAGCTGATGCAGGGGCGTAACTTCAATATCGTGCTGCCGTTGATGGACTATTTGTTTGGCACTTTGTATTGGGAGCCGCGTTCTCACGATAGCCAGAAATGATCAGGAAAAAGCCACAAAAAAGGGGCAGCCTCTAGAGGCCGCCCCTTCTACTTCACATCACGCTGTCAGTGGATGATGTCCTGAGTGCAGATATGCCCCAGGCTGACGTATTGCACATTCTCACCGCCAACGCCCACACCAGGGAACTCAGCCAGCTCAATGCGCCAGCCACCCTCGTTGTAGGTGGTACGCCACTTGTACGGCACACCAGTGCTGCTGTCGTTGATCACCGTTGTGTAGTCACCGAAGCACGTACCGATATTAGCCGTGGCCTCTGATACACCCGCGCTGTTGGTAGTCGCTTTGTAGTCAACCCAACGGTAGTTCAAGTCGACGAAGTGGTTATCGACGCGCAATACCGGCGTGACCCCCAGCAGCGGCGCGCCGGTGGAGTCCGACCATTGGGTCGACCAGTTCAACAGCCGAGCGGTTTGCGTGGCCAGCCACACTTCCGTCACCCGCACGATGTTGTCACCTTTGACACTGCTGGTGTTCAAGCGCGGTGTGGAACCCAGGCTCAGTTGGTAATACTTGCTCGGGTCCTGCGCCACCGCCGGGTTGGCCCGTACACGCACCTTCACCGTGGTGCCCGGCGCGACGCTCGGGTAGGTCGAGGTAGAACCGGCCGGCACGGTGACCCAGTTGGCGCCATCAAAGCGGTCGAAGATCCACTGGTTTCGGCTGCCGTTCTCGTCGCCCGCCAGGTACATACTCACGCTTTGGCCACGGACCGCCGTGAAGTCGAAGTAATCGACATCGTTGGCGCTGTCGAGATTGCCGCTGACCTTGTTCATCGAATCGGGCAATACGAACGCGGTTTGCGCGCTGTCGTTGGGCTCGAACGCGTCGATGTTGCTGTCCACCGCCACGCCGAAACTGAACTGCGCGTTATCCGCGACCTTGGCCACCATGTACCAGTAGTAGTCGCCGGCCGGCAGCACACCGTTGAGGTATTCATCGGCATTGCCTGCGGCATCCGACGAACCGACCACACTCAGGTTGCCCTGGCCGTCATCCTGAAACAGGGTCAGCGACATATCCGCGCCTGCACTCTGGTTGACCAGTTGCACCTGCACTCGTGCGTTCTGCGGCAGGTTGAAGTGGTAGGCAAACTCGTTACCGGCCTGCACCGCATCGACGGTGTAAAGCGTGTTGATATCCAGGGTTGGAAACAGCGGTTCAAACGCCGCGATAGCCGCACCTTTCAACGCGCCTTGCGCCGGCTTTTTCAACTCACTCACCACGCTGTCGAACGGCTCGGACTTGAGGGATCGGGTCACGGCCTTGGACTGACCAGACTTGGCCACCAGCAGTTTTTTCTTGAGTTCGGTCGAAACCTTCGAGGCGTCCAGCTTGCCGCCGGACTTGAGCGCTTTGTTCACGGCCTGCTTGACCGCTTCGGCACTGAGTTTCGCAGGCGCTTGATCAGCCAGGGCAAAGGCCGAAACGAAGCAGGAGGCCATCATGGCCGCGCCTAGCATAAAGGCTTTTTTCGATTTCATTTTTTATCCATCCATAGTTAAAAAATTGAAGCTCAGGTAACCGGTGACATCCGGTCACCTGGGATGGACTGTAGGATAAGACTGTATGCATGTACAGTATTTTTTTTGAAAAGCCTGTACGAGTATTACCCGTCGAGTCGTAGGGCAAAACTACCCTGCTATACCCCCTAATACCCCGTCATCTCCAAATACCCCACCCCACCCTCAAACCGCACCGGCCCTTCCCAGTACGGTATACCCAGGTCCATCCACGCCTTCGGGTTGACGGCCTCGGTGGTGATGTCCAGCTGTTTGCCGGGAATTTTCAGCGACCAGCGTGTGGGAATGTTGCGCCCGTCGATGGCCGTGGTGGTCAGCGGTGTGAGTTGGATATCGCTGTTGTGCAAGGTCTCGGTGTGGCCCTGGGCGTCGATCCAGGTGCCGGTGAGGTAACCGTCGCTGTCTTTCTGCCGCACGCGAAACAGCATCAGCTGCGCGCCGCGGTCCAGATGCAGGGAGAACCAGTCCCAGCCGGTCTGGCTGGCGGCAAGGGGTTGGCTGCTCCATTCGCGGTCGAGCCAGGCTGGGCCGCTGACCTGGTAGGTGTGGCCGTCGAGGTTGACGCTGCCGCTGGCGGTGAAAAACGGCTGGCTGTAGTAGTACGACGCCTGGCCCTGGTCGGATTTGCGGCTGTAGCCATGGTCGCCTTGCAGCACCAGCGGGCGGCTGGAAGTCAGGTGCAGGTCGTAGGCAAATTGCGCGCCACTGGCCTTGAGTTGCATGTCAGCCAGGGGGCTGGCGGCGCCGGGGCGGCTGGCGAAGTTCCAGTCGTCGATCCAGGCGTTGAACGGCTCTGCCTGGGCCCCGGCTTGCCCCACGCCACCCCGGGCCAGGCGTTCGGCGGCGTAGTGGCGGGTGGCGGAGGTGACGGCGGCGTGGCCGAGCCACACGGTTGAATCGCGCCAGCCCGGTTGGACGGGGCCGGCCTTCAATGCGTGGCGAAACAGCGTCCATTGCACGCCGAAGACATTGCCCTGGGCATCCTTGAGGTTGGCCGTGACGTACCACCATTCGATACGAAAGCCGTCGTGGGGCCCGTGGTCCTCGGGGAAACTGAAGACTTTGCCGGGCACCACCTGGGCAAAGTCCGCCGCATCGCTGCCCAGCCCGGCGAAACTGTCCTCGGGTGCGGGCGCCTGGTCGCAGCCGCTCAGTAGTAACCAGGCGATGCACGCCAATGCCTTAATCTTCATGGGCGAACGTCCTCAACAAATCCGCCGGACGGCTGCGGTACAACTGCCATAAGGGCCAGGCCGACGCGAGCAAGGTGGCAAGCATCGCCAGCCCCAGCAATTGCGCAAGCTGCCCGGGGAATACCTGCAGCGGCAGGCGCCAGCCGAAGGCCTGCACGTTGATCACCGCATCCAGGCACCACGCCAGCAACAGCCCCAGCGGCAACGCCAGGATCAACGTGAGTACCGCCAGCAGCCAGGTCTGGCCGAGGTTGAGCAGCATCAATTGTCGGCGCGTCACGCCCAGCGCCCACAACGGCGCGAGTTGGCCGAGTCGGCTTTGGCTCTGGGTCAGCAGGCTGATGAACAGCGCCACGCCGGCGACGCCAAGGGTCAGGCTGTTCAACGCGGCGGTGGCAGCGAAGGTGCGTTCGAAGACCTGGCTGGACCACCCCTTGAGTTGCTGTTGGTCGACGATGCGGCTGTCTTCCAGGGCGAACTCACGCTGCACTTCACGGATCAGCGACGGCACGTCGGCAGGCGCTACCCGCAGGTTGAAGCGTGCCGGTGAGAGCGTCGGCCAATGCGCCAACAGGTGCCGGGCATTGACCAGCAGATGGCCCTTGGGGTTGCCGTAGTCGGCGTAGATGCCGACGATCTTCGGCGCCCAGGTGCCCTGCGGGGTGGGGATGGAAACCGTGTCGCCCAGTTGCACCTTCAGGCGTCGCGCCAGTTGTTCGCTGAGCATCAGGCTGTCGTCTTGCAGCAAGCGGTCCCAGGGCGCGTCCACCGCCTCCAGCAGCGGCCAGTGTTGACGATAAGTGGGGTTGTCGACCACGCCGAACACCTCCGCGGGCCAGCCTTGCAGTTGCACCGCCACCTGCCACGCGGGCAGTACGGCCTGCACCAGGGGCTGGCGGGTCAACCACGTCGTCAGTTGCTCGGCCTGCTGCGGATTTTGCGGGTTGAGGTACAGCTCGGCAGTGAGGCGTTGCTCCAACCAATGGGTGAAGGTCTGGCGAAAGCCCGAGGTCATGGAGCCGGCGCCGATATTCGCCGCCAGGGCCAACAGCAACGCCATCAGCGCCAGGCTCAAGGCCGGCAGTTGCTGGCGGCAATCGGCCAGGAACCACTGGCCCAGTACCGAGCGACTACGCCCCAGCACGGCTTTCAATAACTCATTGAGCAGCACCGGTAGTGCCAATGCCGCGCCCAACAGCAAGGCCGCCATCAGCACAAACCCGGCGGCCAGGCTATCGCCCAGCCACAGCGCCAATAACGCGATCGCCAGGGCCGCGGACGCCACCCACCCCTGGCGCCGCAGCCAGCGCCCATGGGCTTGATGCCAGGCTTGGGCGTTGGCCAGCGCCAGTAACGGCAAACGCGCTGCGCGCCACAGGCTGCTGGCTCCGGCGAGCAACGCGCCGAGCAGGCTCACGCCCAGGCCGGCCAGCCACCACCAGGGGCTCAAGTTCAATTGGCCGGCGACTTCGGCGCCGTACAGGCCGCGCAAACTGGCGGCGACATCCGGCAGCAACAGGCTGGCCAGCAGGTAGCCGCTGGCGATACCGAGCACACCGCTCAACACCGCCAAAGCGCCCAATTCGACGCCCAGGCTCAGGATCAGCATGCGTGCGCTGACTCCACAAGCGCGCAAGGTTCGCAGCAGACCACGGCGCTGTTCCAGGGCCAGGCCGATGGCCGCATGCACGATAAACAGCCCCACCACAAAGGATAAAAAACCCACCGCATCCAGGTTCAGGTGAAAGCTTTCGGTGAGGCGTGACAGGTTGCTGTCCTCGCCCTGCTTGAGTTGCAACGCGGCGGGTGGCGTGGGGTGGTGGGCGGCGAAGGTGTTGTCCAACAGTAGGCGCGACAGGCGCCCAGGCATGTTGAGCAGGGGTTGGGCAAAGCCGATATCGGTCAGCAGCAGGCCGGGCGCCATATCGGCCTGTACCTGCAACGGTGGCAGGCGTTGCCCGGTGGACGTCAGCGGCTGCTCGCCCGCCTGCAACCCCAGCGCCTCTAACGTTTGCGCAGCGACCCAGGTACGCCCCGGCGGCTCGAAAAACGCCAGCATCTGCGCCTGGCTCAAGCGTTGCCCCGCCACGCTGCCGCTGCCGGGTAACGACACCGGGTCGATGCCCATCAGTTGCAGACGCTGCTGCTCACGCCCCTGGAGCACCACCCGCCCCTGCACCACCGGGGATACCGGCCAGCCGGCGCGGCGCAGCTCGGCAAACAGTGCCTGGGGGAAACTGGCGGCGTCCGGCGCAACCAGGCTGGCTTGGGGTTCTCCACCGATCAATTGGCTGGCACGTGCGTAGCTGTCCCGCGCCTGGCTGTTGAGGGCCTGCACGCCGGTCAGTAGCGCGGTGGCCAGCCACAGGCCGGTGAGCACGCTGGAAAATTGCACCGGATGACGCCGCCAGTGGCTCAGCAACGCGCGCAGCGTCCAGTAAAACAGCGCCATCTCAGCGAGCGTCCATCGGCACGACACGCCCACGGTGCAGCACCACTTGCCGGTCAAGCCGTGCGGCTAGGCGCGGGCTGTGGGTGACCATCAGCAGGCTGGTGGGGCTGTCCCGCAGCAGGTCCAACAGCAGTTGCAGCACTTCATCGCTGGTAGCTTCGTCGAGGTTGCCGGTGGGTTCGTCAGCCAGCAACAAACCCGGCCGCGAGGCCAGCGCCCGCCCGACGGCAACCCGTTGCTGCTGGCCACCGGAGAGTTGCTCGGGGTAACGCCGGAGCAAGTCGCCCAGCCCCAGACGCTCCACCAATTGCGCTTGCCAGTGCGGGTCGAAACGCCCCGCCAGCCGCGCCTGGAACGCCAGGTTGTCTTCCACGCGCAAGCTGCCGATCAGGTTGAACTGCTGGAAGACCAGGCCGATTTGCGTGCGGCGCCAATGGGCCAGTTGCCCTTCGTTGAGTTGGTCAAGGCGTTGCTCGCCGATGCGGATGCTGCCAGCGTCCACTCGGTCCAACCCAGCCACCAGGTGCAGCAAGGTGCTTTTGCCACTGCCCGATTCGCCCATCAGCGCCAGGCTGCTGCGTTCACCCAGGTGCAGGTCGACGCCAGCCAGAACGGTCAGCGGGCCTTGCGGGGTCGCGTAGTTTTTAACAACACCTTGCACCTGCAACATAAGAACGCTCATCTGAAGGACCAGCAATGAGAATAACGGCTGACGCTCGTGCCCACGCAAATTTTTCACATGGATTTCACCGTCTGCCCATCCACCGAACTTTAAAGTGCCCGCCAACTCGTGGTGACTCACAACTTATTAGTTAATCCAAGTGACACTCTTAACATGCAAGTGTTCAGCAAAAAGACAGCGGTGCTGTGACAGTCTCCTGCCTCACCAAGGGCAACTGCCCAATCGTGCAGCCTTTTTATAAACACAACAAACAGTGCCGAGGATGAACCGCGTGGCAGACATGATCCTGGCCAATCCCCAACCCAAAAGGTCAAGGTTAAAACGCCTGAGAAAATACCGCCTGCACCTGCTTGGCATCAGCGTTACCGCCTTGTTGTTGACGGGCTTTTTATTCTGGCCCAGCTCGCCCCTGGACCTGGGCGTGGGCAATCGCCTTGTGACCTCCGGGGTGCTCGCCAGTTGGCGTGAGGGTGAGCTGGTGGTGCTGGTGCGCCATGAGGAGCGCTGCGACCGCTCGGCCAACCCCTGCTTCGGCCCTGCCGATGGCCTGACCATCAACGGCACTGAACGCGCTGTTGAACTGGGCAAAGCCTTTGATTCATTGGGCATGACTCTGACCGACGTGCTCAGCAGCCCCACCACGCGAACCGCCCAGACGTCACTGTTCATGTTCGGCAAGACCGAGCTGTCCCCCGGCCCGCTGGCCATCTGCGGCGACGCCATGGGCGGTGAAATCCTCGGCCACAAACAGCCGGGACGCAACCTGATGCTGATCACCCACAGCGCCTGCATGAGCGACTTCCAGACCAGCCTCGGCTTCCCTCACGCAGCCGCTGCAGAGTACGGCAGCGCACTGTTCGTCAAGGTGCTGCCCAACGGCACCTTCAAGGCCATGGGCACCATGAACAGCGAAGAGTGGACCGCCGCACTTAAACAACTTTAATTACACTTGTTTACATATTAAGCCCTGAGACGTTCAGCAAAACGACAGCCCCACTCTGGCATGTTTAGCCGCGCCTGTTAGTTATGCTCTCCAACAACAACTTAGTGACCCTTACGATGCTTCGCCCTATTAAGTTAATACCGCCATTGCCCGCACTTGAACGTTATGGAGCGATGTGCGCATGCCCCGCATAAACCCATTGTCCTGGCTGTTGCTGGGCGTTGCCGTGTTCTTCCTGTTGCCCCTGGGCTTTCACGGTTTATGGACGCCGGACGAAACCCGCTACGCCCAGGTCAGCCAGGAAATGCTGATGAGCGGTAACTGGGTGGCGCCGCACTTCATGGGCGTGCGTTATTTCGAGAAGCCCGCCGCCGGCTATTGGCTCATCGCCCTTGGCCAGGCGGTGTTCGGTGAAAACCTGTTCGGCGTGCGCATCGCCTCAGTGCTGAGCACGGGCCTGAGTGTGGTGCTGGCCTACCTGCTCGCCCGTCGCGTGTGGAACGAGCCGCGCAAGAGCTTTGCCTGCGCCCTGCTCTACCTGAGTTTTGGCCTGGTGGCCGGGCAAGCCGGGTATGCCAACCTCGACCCGCAATTCACCCTGTGGGTGAACCTGAGCCTGGTGGCGTTGTGGTTTGCCCTGGACTGCCGCACGCCATGGGAACGCCTGGGTGCCTGGGCGGTGTTGGGCGTGGCCTGCGCCATGGGGTTCATGACCAAGGGGTTCCTGGCCTGGCTGTTGCCGGTGTTGATCGCCGTGCCCTATCTGGTCTGGCAGCGGCGCGTCGGTGAGTTGATGCGCTACGGGCCGCTGGCGGTGCTGGTTGCCGTGCTGGTGTGCCTGCCATGGGCCCTGGCGATCCACCTGCGGGAACCAGATTACTGGCATTTCTTTTTCTGGCATGAGCATATCCGCCGCTTTGCCGCCGACAACGCACAGCATGCGCGGCCGCTGTGGTTCTTCCTGCCAATCATGGTGGTGGCGTGCCTGCCGTGGGCTGCCTTGCTACCCGGCACCCTGCTAAAAACCTGGCAGGAAAAGCGCCAGCCGGCGATTGCCTTTCTCGCCCTGTGGCTGCTGCTTCCCCTGGGCTTTTTCAGCCTGAGCAAAGGCAAATTGCCGACCTACATCATGCCGTGCCTGTTGCCCCTGGCCTTGTTAATGGGCCACGGTCTGATCGACCTGATCAAGCAAGGCAAGGCGCGCACGCTAGTCATCAACGGCGCGCTCAATTTCGTGCTTGGCATGACGGCCATGGTGGTGCTGATCTACCTGCAAATCACCCGCCCGCTGTACAGCAATAGCCATGCGGAGATGTTCAACCTGTCCCTGACGTTTATCGTGCTGCTGGGCTGGATCCTCGCCAACCTGTTGCAAGCGGTGCGCCCGCTGACGTTGTGGGCGATGCCTGCCCTGGGCATTGGTTTGCTGGTGGCATTGCTACCGGCGGGCATGCCGGCCCTGATCGAAGATAACGAGATGCCCGACCAGTTCGTGCTGGAACATCTGGACGAACTGCAACCTACCCGTGCTTTGCTGAGCAATGACCTGGGCCTGGCATCGGCCTTGACCTGGCGCCTGCGCCGGCCCGATGTGGCGTTTTATAACACCCAGGGCGAGCTGCGCTATGGCTTGAACTACGAAGACGCGGCACAGCGCAAGGTCACGCCGGACAGTGTGCAGGCCTGGTTGGCCGAGGCCCGCCAAAACGGGTCGGTCGGCGTGCTGATGCAGGTCAAGAGCACCAGCGAACACCGTGAAGAAGGGCAGTTGCCGCCCGGCGGCAAACGCTATCGCAAGGGCAACCTGGTACTGACGATTTACTCCCAACAACCTTGAATGCAGCGCCTGCCACGGGGAACATCCCATGAGTTTCTGGAAAACCGAACGCGGCGCCCTGGTGTTACTGCTGGGCACCTCGGCCTTGCTGCTCTTGCTGGGTCTGGGCAGCCGCGACCTGTGGGGGCCGGAAACGCGCTGGGCGAATATCGCCTTGCAGATGCTGCAAAGCGGTGACTATTTCGACCCATACCTCAAAGGCACGCCGTATTACGACAAACCCCTGCCCTCCTACTGGCTGATCACCGGGTTTGCCCACCTGCTGGGCGGCCTCGGCCCGTGGTCGCTGCGCCTGTCATCGGTGATTGCCGCGTGGTTGAGCATCTGGCTGGTGTACCTGATCGGTGAACGCCTGTTTCGCAAAGGCACCGGGCTGATTGCCGGGTGGATGCTCGCCACCACCTTCTACTTCCTGTTCTGGGCCCGCGTGGCCACCGCCGATGTCCTCACCGTGTGCGGCGTGCTGGCAGCGGTGTGGTGGTATTGGCGTGGGCCGGATGACACGCGGCTGGGGCGCTACACGGTGTTTTTCCTGTTGCTGGCCGCCACCTCACTGTTCAAGGGCTTGATCGGTGTGGTGCTGCCGGGCCTGGTGCTGTTGCCACACTTGCTCAGCGAACACCGCTACAAACGCCACCTCAACCTGCGCTTGGTGCTGGCCCTGCTCATCGCAGGCATCGTGTACGCGATTCCCTTTGTACTGTCCCACCGCTACGGCGCCCCCACTTACGGCGAGAGCGGCCTGGAGCTGGTGTTCCGCGAAAACGTGGTGCGCTTCTTCGACCCCTTCGACCATATGGGGCCGATCTACACCTACCTGATCTACTTGCCGGTCTACACCCTGCCCTGGGCACCTTGCTGGTTACTTGGCCTGTGGCTGGCCGTGCGCAACTGGCGCAAGGCGCCGCCCAACGTACGCTGGCTAGTGTGGGGCCTGGGCCTGTTGTTTCTATTCTTCACCGTCAGCGGCAGCCGCCGCAGCTACTACGTGTTGCCGCTGGTGCCCTTCGCCCAACTGCTCGCCGCCTGGTGGCTGAGTGAACGCCTGCACAAAAAACCTTCGAGCTGGCCGCGCTGGCAAACAGGCATTGGCCTCAGCGCAGGCCTGCTCTTGCTGGTGCTGGGCGTGATCTACCCCTGGACTAACGGCAACGGCGGCGTCACCCGCTTCGCCGCCGACCTGCAAGCCCAGGCAGAAAAAAGCGCACCCTGGAACCAATGGCAACTGGTGCTGGTAGAGGTCGACAACAAACTGCCCATGTACCTGCAAAACCACGGCAAACCTTTCTACTACGTCAGCGAAAGCCAGGACTTCCCGCGCCAGGGCGACAGCGCTGCATTCATGGCCTGGCTGGAGAAAACCAGCGGCCAGAGGTTTGATCCGCAACGCACGATAATCGTCGCGCAGTATTCCAAGGACGAGCCCGCGCCGTTGGTGTTTCTGGGGGTGGATCATCAGGTGGTGACTACGCAACCGGATAATGGGGAGCGGTTGTTCAAGGTGCGTGAGGGAGGGAGTGTGGCGTTTGTTCCGGGGATACGCTGAGGTACTGTTGCTTGCTGGCCTTTTTTCATGGCGAAGATTCTGGCGGTGTGGCATTTGTTGGCGATTGCCAAGACTACGGTGGATCGCTCCTACCTTGGTATTGATGCAAATACCTTGGTAGTTCAGGCGAACCGGGTCGATGCCATCGCAGCATAGATATCTACACAACTTTAATGCGACGCAGGACCTGTGGCGAGAGAGCTTGCTCCCGCGACGGCCTGACAGCCGACGCTGATATAACTGATGCCCCGCGATCCCATGTGGGAGCTGGCTTGCCTGCGAAGGCGGCGTTAAAGCCGACCAGTATCTCGGGTCAGACCGCGTACATATCGGTTCCTGCGGTAATGGCTGCTATTGGTTCCGCTTTTACAGCGGGTCACTGTTGAAAAGAGCCGGAATGCCGGCCCAGCCAAAAGTAACCAAAAGGCTCTTGCCCCACCACTCGGCACCTCGCCTAGTCTCGGTGTTCCCGTAATCCGACAGCGTGGTTTAACGGGGCGCCTAAGATCAAAAGCAGATCAAGATCAAGAGCGGCTCGCTTCGCATCGTGGTTACCGTCGGCGGCTACAGGCTACAAAGTTGTGTAGATACCTATGGCCATCGCAGGCAAGCCAGCTCTCACATGGGTTCGCAGGGCATCAGTCGAATCAATATCGGCTGTCAGGCCGTCACGGGATCAAGCTCCCTCGCTACAGTTACCGGTCAGTCTCAACTGATAAGCGTCAGCTTGCCCGCTATGGTGATATCTCCATCGAGGACCACTATCGCGGAGAAGCCCGTTCCCATCTCGCAGGCATTCAGACACCGATACCAGCATCTCAAGTTCTGGGCAGACTCGCCGCGTGAATAAATGCCTCATCCAAAGTACTGCCGCCGTACCTGCTTAAAAATCCCTCGACATTGGAAAACCGATTAAAGCGTTGTTGGCTTAGCATGTAAAAGTCATCGCAGTGAGTGACGATCTCGTCAATGTTATGCGACGACACAAGTATCGCCACACCTTCCGCCGCCGCTCCCTCCAGACACCGCCAAATGTGGTAGCGGAATTCCGGGTCAACCCCCGCAGTGGGCTCATCCAAAATCACAAGGTCTGCGTTAACGGACAATAACGACAAGGTGAAAAACCAGCGCTTTTCGCCATAGCTACAAAGGGATGATTTCTTCTTCCAGATTTCGCAATAGCGTTCAGCAATACCAGGGCTCCACTTTTCAATTTTTTCCAAGGCGTGCCGCTGGGTTACGCGCGTATCGGAGCAAAAAAGCATCATCATGTTAAAAACATCGAACATTCGAAATACTGGAGGCGTTGCGATGATCTGTGACAGGTAAAGTAGCTTGGAAAATGAATGTTGCACTTCACCGCCATTCAATTTCTTCAGGCCACAGATCACGTCAAAAAACGTAGTTTTTCCGGAACCATTAGGCCCCAACAAACCTATCATTGTGCCGGCCTCGACTTCCAATGAGGCACTCTTGAATAAAATATGCTGACCGTACCTAACGTCCAGTGCATCCACGATTAGCCGTTTCATCAGTACCGACTCCAAACGGGGTTGATGAGTAAAAATCGGAACACAAACCACCCTGTGACAATGATCATTCCTAAAATCGACGCTACCAATGTAGCGGACCCGGTCACCCCCACCAACATCAGGCGATTGGCCCACCCCATCGGATTAAAAAGATCGATTACGTTAAATAGTGAATACGAGGTGCTAAGGCTACCGATACCCAGCGCCAACATAGAGACTGATAATATGGAGAAAAGAGTATTAGTATTTTGAAAGCCTATGGGCACCAGCGTCAACAATAAGGATGGCGTAGAAAAAAGCAAAAAACACATATAGAAACGACCAACAATAACCAACCACTCTTCCAAGGCCATCAAACCAAAATAGCCCCGCGTCAGCACATAAAATACCGAACAATAAATCAGCGACATAAATGAGTACGCTAAAAACTGCCCAGCGAGAAAGGTGATCTTAGTACGTTTTGTATACACAAAGGAGCGCAAAAAACCACTTTCTCTTCGCCCTACTATATAAAACGCCAAACCAAAAAGTGCCACGCTTGAAGAAATAAAAGCGTAAAACCATGAAGTGGCAGATGCGTAGTCACGTAAAGATTCTCCGCCAGTGTACCCAGCGTAAGTAATCAAGTAGAAGGTTACCACTGGGGATATTACGATCCACAATAGGGCGACCGGCTCTTTCAGTTGTTCCTTAATAAAAAGCTTTGCCAGCAAGAAAGGCTTAGATAATGGGTAGATATGCATAGCTCACCTCATGAAATGGCACCATTTTATCCAAGCGAGACAAAAACAAAAAATGCAAACTGAAGTACCACCCATAATCTAGTAGACAAAAAGAAACTTGCAACAAAAGCAATTTACCCTTGTAGGAATTCGGTCACACCCAATTAAGAACTTTCACTCATTAAAATCAGAAAACCAACAATTGTCATAAAGAAGACACAATGAATGAACTTTCACACACCAAATTATTTCCTCATAAAATAACATCTTAGAAGTTGCCAACTTCGGAATTCAACAACCCTTCCCTGGCGAGTTCTCCATAGGAAGCGACGTAAAATTACAAATAAAAAGGTAATAAATCCGACAAGTGGTCCGCCGAGTTAGCGCCTTCAAACACTTTAAAAGGCCAGCAAGCCGTGTCCCTGGTTTAGTCGCGACGGGTGTCTTCCCCTAATCCAGCGCGGAGCTACACCATGAATAAAGTCGTACCCGATCCCCCCTCGATCCTGCAAAAGACCGTACCGCGTTCAAACGCGCCATCGACCATTACCTGCCCAGCCAGGGTTTCCACAACGTCAACGACGATCTGAGTTTTGAAAATGCCTTGCTCTACACCACTAGCTTACTCGACAGCGCTTCGGCAACGGCGCTCGACTGTGGCGAGCTGCTGGATAGCCCGGGGCGGGCGAAGATTCTGGCGGTGTGGCATTTGTTGGAGATTGCCAAGACGACGGTAGATCGCTCTATTGAGTGCGTGAAGCCTTTGAAGCCAACAACTTAAAATGTAAAAGCGGGCTTAGCCCCATTTTGTAGGAGCGAGCTTGCTCGCGAAAAACTCACAGGCGCCGCGTTTATTCAGAAAGCCCGCGTTATCGTTGAGGTGTTTCGCGAGCAAGCTCGCTCCTACAGTGGTTTTGATGCAAATACCTTGGTAGTTCAGGCGCACCGAGTCGATGCCATCGCAGGCAAGCCAGCTCTCACATGGGTTCGCAGGGCATCAGTTGATTCAATATCGGCTGTCAGGCCGTCACGGGAGCAAGCTCCCTCGCCACAGTGACCGGGTCATTCTCAACTGACAAGCGTCAGGCTTGCACCGCCAGCTTGCTCGACAGCGCTTCGGCCACGGCGCTCGATTGTGGCGAGTTGTTGGATAGCCCAGGGCGGGCGAAGATGCTGGCCGTGTGGCATTTGTAGGCGATTGCCAAGACTACGGAGGATCGCTCTCTGTAGGAGCGAGCTTGCTCGCGAAAAACTCACAGGCGCCGCGTTTATTCAGAAAGCCCGCGTTATCGTTGAGGTGTTTCGCGAGCAAGCGCGCTCCTACATTGGTATTGATGCAAATACCTTGGTAGTTCAGGCGCACCGAGTCGATGCCATCGCAGGCAAGCCAGCTCCCACATGGGTTCGCAGGGCATCAGTTGGATCAATGCCGGCTGTCAGGCCGCTTTCGCGAGCAAGCCGCTTCCACCGCAAGCTCCCCTCACCACAAGTCAGCTAAATCCGTCGACGGCGGTTGAGTTGGGGGATGGCGGCTTGGGGAGCTTCCACGCGGGGGGCCTGCGCCGCCGTTTTCGCGGCCAGTTGTGCCAGCGTGGGCTGGCTGAACAAGGTGCGTGCGTCCACGTCCAGCCCGGCCTTGCGCAGGCGGGCTACCAGGTTCACTGCCAACAGGGAGTGCCCGCCCAGTTCAAAGAAGTGGTCATGGCGCCCTACCCGTTCGAGCTTCAATACGTCGGCCCAGATCCCGGCCATCAGGGTTTCCACCTCGCCCACTGGCGCTTCGTAGGCTCGGCTAAGCACGGCCTCCAACCCTGGCGCCGGCAGGGCCTTGCGGTCGAGTTTGCCGGCGGGGTTGAGGGGCAGTGCGTCGAGTTGCACGAAGGCGGCCGGCACCATGTATTCCGGCAGGTGCTCCAGCACATGGTCACGCAAGGCTTGCAGGCTCGGCGCCTGGCCGCGCAAGGTGAAGTAGGCCACCAGGCGCTCATCGCGAATCAATACCGCCACCTCGTGCAGCGCCGGGTGGGCGGCCAGGTGTGCTTCGATCTCTCCCAGCTCCAGGCGCACACCGCGCAGCTTGACTTGGAAGTCGTTACGCCCAAGGAATTCAAGATTGCCGTCTGGCAGGTAGCGCACCAGGTCGCCGGTGCGATACAGGCGGTCGCCGGGCACGAAGGGGCTGTCGATGAAACGTTCGGCGGTCAGCTGTTCCAAGCCCAGGTAACCACGGGCAACGCCGACGCCGCCGATGTGCAGTTGGCCGCTGATACCCATGGGTACCGGCGCATCATGAGCGTCCAGGACATACAGGCGGGTGTTGTTGATGGCGCGGCCAATCGGCAGTTGCAAGGCGGGCACCGGCGCGTCGGGTTCGAGGGTCCAGGCGCAGCTGTCTACCGTGGCTTCGGTGGGGCCGTACACGTTATGCAAGCGCACCGTGGGCAAGCGCGCCTGCACGCCACGGGCCAAGGCGGCGGTGAGTTCGCCGCCGCCGCACACTATATCAGTGAGGCTGGTGCACAGGGCCGATTCGTCCAGGTCCAGAAACTGCTGCAACATGGCGGGCACGAACTGGATCACCCTGATCTGCTGCTCACGAATCACCTGGGCCAGGTACGCCGGTTCACGGTGCCCATCGGGCCGCGCCAACACCAGGCGCATGCCGTTGCTCAACGGCCAGAACAGCTCCCACACAGAACCATCGAAGCTGAACGGCGCGCGCTGCAACAAGGCGCCGCCTTCGGCGTTCGGGCACAGTTGCGAGCCCCAATGCAACAGGTTGCCCAGGCCACGGTGCTCGATCATCACACCCTTGGGCGTGCCGGTGGAGCCCGAGGTGTACATCACGTAGGCGAGATTGGCGACGCTCAAGCCTGGCACGCTTGGATTGTCGATCGGCGCCTGATTCCAGGTGCAGTGGTCGAAGTCGATCAGCGGGATCGAGACATCGCCCACCCCTTCGCGAGTGGCAGCTTGTACCAACAGTGCCACTGGCTGGCTGTCTGTGAGCATGTAGGCCAGGCGCTCGCGTGGGTAACCTGGGTCGAGCGGCACATAGGCGCCGCCCGCCTTGAGAATTCCCAATAAGCCCACCACCAAGTCCAACCCACGCTCCACGCACAACGCCACCCGCGAGTCCGGTTGTACGCCGTGCTCACGCAAGTGAAAAGCCAGTTGGTTGGCACGTTCGTTGAGTTGGCGGTAGGTCAATGCGTGCTGACCCGCCTGCACCGCAATGGCATCGGGGATTCGCCGCGCATGGGCTTCAAACAGCGCTTGCACGGTCAGCGTTTTTGGGTAGTCGATGGAGGTCGCGTTGAGGTCCACCAACAGAGTACGCAAGTGGCTCGCGGGCAGCACCTGCACACCGCGCAGCGGCATATCCGGCGTGCTTTCCAATGCGTCCAGCAGGCCGTTCAGCGCGGTGTCGAAGTAGCTCAAGACAGGTTCAGCGCCCACTGTGTCCGGGGCCATGACCTTGAGCCGGAAGCCGCTGGCCGTGTCGTCCACCGTGAGCATCAACGGGTAACTGAGGATGTCTTCACTGCTAAGCAAGGCAATGCCCGGCACAAGGTTCAGTCCAGGGTCCGCCGAGGTGTGACGATAGTTGAGCAAACTGTTGAACAGTTCCGGCACGCCGCTGCGACGCTGGGCCAACGCCAGGGACGCCTGTTCATGGGCGAGCAAAGCGCTCAGTTGCGCGTGGGTGTCGTGCAGCGCATCCGCCACGGTTTTCCCGGCCAGGCGCAGGCGCAGCGGCAAGGTGTTGATAAACATGCCCAGGGCCCGCTCGGCCCCCTCGCCGGCTTGCAAGCGGCCGAGCAGCACGGTACCGAACACCACATCTTCGCGGCCGGCGACACGGCTGAGCACCTGAGCCCAGGCCAGGTGGAAAAGGCTCGCGGCACTGACCCCCAGGGCTCGTGCCTGGCTGCGCAGGCGCAGATTGAGCGCGTCGCTGAGCGAGCGCTGCGCCTCTTCGGTCTCGGCACGCAGGGCCTGACGCTTCTGTAGGCCGAACGCCAAGGTCGGCTCATCGACATCCGCCAGACGCTCTCGAAAGAACGCCTCGTGCGCCGCCTGGCGAGCCGTTGAGCGGGCCTTCGCGACCATGTTGCGATAAGGCACGGGCACAGGCAGTTGCGCCTGTTGCCCCAGCAGATGGGCACGAATCTCGTCCACCAGCAGCGTGGTCGACGTGGCATCGTTGACCAGATGATGAAAGCGCAGCCTGGCGACCCAGCGCTGGTGCTGGGGCTCCTCGACGTAATCCATGGCCATCAGCGGCGCCTGGCGCAAGTCCAGGGGTTGCGCCGGTTCGCGCAGCACTTCAACCCGCAGCTGCGCCTGGCGCCACACCACCTGCATCGGTTGTTCGAGGGCATCCCACACCAGGCTGGTGCGCAAAATATCGTGGCGATCAATCACCTGTTGCAGGGCACTGGCGAAGGCATCCAGCTGCTCGCGGCGCGCGAAGCTGAACAGCGCTTGTTGCTGGTACGGGTCGTGCGCGTCGGTGAGGTGGTGGTAGAGCAACCCTTCCTGCAACGGCGCCAGGGGATAGATATCCTGCACGTTGGCGGCGCCGCCAGGGATGCCGGCGACGATGCGGTCGAGGCTGGTTTGGTCAAGTTCGGCAAGAACGAGCAAATCCTTGGTGATATGGGTGCAACCGGCCGGGATTCGATTGGCCGGCACCGCCTGTTCGTGACCGACGCACGCCGCCGCCAGCGCCGCCAGGGTGGGCTGGCCGAACAGCACTTGCACATCGGCGCGCAGGCCGGCCTCGCGCATGCGCTGCACCAGTTGCACCGCCAACAGCGAATGCCCGCCCAGCTCGAAGAAATGGTCATGGCGGCCCACTGGCTGCACATTCAGCAACTCGGCCCAGATCTGCGCCAGTGTGGTTTCCACGCCCTCTTGTGGCGCTTCGAAGCGGCGGGTGATAAAGGCTTCCTGGGTCGGTGACGGCAAGGCTCGGCGGTCGAGCTTGCCGTTGGCGGTGAGGGGCAACGCGTCGAGGCACACGTAAGCCGCCGGCAGCATGTAGTCCGGCAGCGAGGCTTGCAGGTGAGTGCGCAGCACTTCGATTTCCACAGGCTGACGGGGCACGAACCACGCCCATAATTGCCCGTCGCGAAACTGCACCACCGCGTCCTGAAGCGCCGGATGGCTGGCCAGGGCCGACTCGATTTCCCCCAGTTCGATGCGCACGCCACGGATTTTTACCTGGTCGTCATTGCGCCCCAGGTAGTCGAGATTGCCGTCTGGCAGCCAGCGCGCCAGGTCGCCGGTGCGGTACATGCGACCGCCGCTGAAAGGGTCGTCGATAAACCGTTCGGCACTCAACTCGGCACGGTTCAGGTACCCCCGCGCCACGCCCTTGCCGCCGACATACAACTCCCCCGCGACGCCAATCGGCACCGGGCGTTGCTGCGCGTCCAGCAGGTAGACGCGGGCATTGGCGACCGGCGCGCCGATATGCAACGGCTGGCCCACCTCAACGCGCCCCGAGGTCGCCACAACGGTGGCTTCGGTGGGGCCATAGTTGTTCACCACCGCAAACGTCTGCGCCTGGGTGAAGGTGCGCAGGCGGTCGCCGCCGATCAGCAAGGTGCGCAAGGTGGGATGCCCCAGCCCCTGGCTGAACGCATATTCGGCCACAGGCGTGGGCAGGAAACACACATCCAATGGTTGCGAGCGCCACCAGCCGAGCAACGCGTCGATATCTTCCGCGCCTTCATGGGCCGGTGGCAGGTGCAAGGTCGCCCCCACGCACAACGCCGGCCAGACTTCCCAGGCCATGGCATCAAAACCGAAGCCGGCGACGCTGGCAGTGTGGCTGCCCGCATGCAGGTCGAACGCTTGGCAATGCCAGTCCACCAGGTTCGACACGCTGTGATGTTCGACCATCACACCCTTGGGCAACCCAGTGGAACCCGAGGTGTAAATCACATAAGCCAGGTTCGACGGCGTGACGGCAACCTGAGGGTTACTGTCGATGGATGCGCTGCCAGGCTCCAGCGCGATCACCGGTACCGTCGAGACGGGCAGACGCTGGCGTAAATCGCGCTGAGTCAGGATGGCCGCAGGCGCGCTGTCGTGCAGCAGGTACTCCAGGCGTTCGCCGGGATGGGCCGGGTCCAGCGGCACGTAGCAGGCGCCGGCCTTGAGGATCGCCAACAGCCCCGCCAGGGTGTCAAGGCCACGCCGGGCCAGGATCGCCACACGGTCATCGGGCTGTACGCCGAATGCCACCAATTGATGGGCCAGTGCATTAGCCTGGCGGTTGAGTTGGGTGTAGCTCAGTGAGCGGTCCTGATACACCGCCGCAATCGCGTGGGGCGTGCGTGCGGCCTGGGCCTCAATGCGCTGGTGCAGGGTTTGCGGCGTAGCGTTGGGCTGCGCGGTGGCGTTCCAGTGCAGTAGTCGGGCCTGCTCCTCGGGCAGCAGCATGCAAAACTCGCCGATGGTCAGCGCAGTGTCCTCCAGCCCCTGCTCCAGCAGCCCGATGAAACGCTGGGCCAACGCCTGCACATCGTGCGCCTGGAAATACGCCTCGTTGTAGACGCAATGCAGCCACGCATTGTCCTGGTAACGGTTGCTGCGCAAGTGAATGGCGAGCGGTAGCGCTTCATGGTGATTGGAGACTTTGATCGCGCGGGCCTGGACCTGACCGAAGCGCAGGTCGTGGTCGTCCTGCTCGAACGATACCGACACGTCGAAGAGTTGCCCGCGATCTGTTCGGCGCAAGCCCAGCTCGCGGTTCATCTCACTCAACGGGAAGCGCTGATGACGAAAATCCTGCTTGAGCTGATCACGGATGCCCCGTACCAGAGCACCGAAAGACACGCCCTCGTTGAACGCAAAACGTACCGCGCTGACCTGGGTGAAGAGGCCCACAGTGGCGCGAAAACGCGCGTTGGAGCGGTTGAGAATCGGCAGGCCCACTCCCCATTCCTGCCGTTGGCTGGTGCGGGTGAAATACACATACATCGCCGCCAGCAACACATGAAAGGCCGACGCCTGGTAGTGGTTGGCAACCTGTTCCATGCGGTTGAGCAACTGCACCGGAAAGCCTTGCACCCAGGTGTTGCTCGACGTCTTGGTGTTGTGCCTGGGGCTGAGCAGCGGCTCGGGCAACACCTGGTATTTGCCCAGCCAATAATCACGGTCGCGGGCGTAGCGGGCCGATTGCAGGTAGCGTTGGTCGGTGTCGATAAAGTCGATGTAGGAAGGCGCCAGTGGCTCGGTGGCGTGCCCCTGCTCCAGGGCGCTGTAGAGCTGCGCGAGGGATTGCAGCATCTGGCCGAAGCCCCAGCCGTCGAGGATTAGGTGATGAGCCTGGGTACCGAGGCGGTAGTGATCATCATCAAGTTTGACCAGGAAAAAACGGCACAGTGGCTCGCCGCTCAGGGCGTAGGGCCGAGCCATTTGCGCCTGCATCAAGGTTTGGCTTGCCGCGGATGGGTCGGGCAGCGCGGAGAAATCATGCAGCGCCATTTCCACCTTCAGCTCCGGGGCGAATGTTTGCCCAGGCAGGCCATTGGCGTCGGTGTGCAGTTGGGTGCGAAGTGCATCGTGACGGGCCACCAGTAGTGCGACAGCATGCTGCATGCGTTCGGGCTCGACGGTGCCGGCAAAATCCAGATAGCCGCCAATGTTGTACAGCGGCGAATCGCCCACGCGCAGTTGGTCGAGCCAAATGTCTTGTTGGGCGCCAGTGAGGGGGAAGCGGGCCGGCTGGCTGGAGGAATACTGCATAAGATCCTTCTCATGGGGGTCAGGCACTGGCCGCGCAGAGGTGGCCCATTACGCCGAAGTTGCCGGATTGGAGCATGGCCGCCGAGGGGTGTCTGACACCCGAAACCCGGACATTCAAATGGATGGATAGGCCTTGATCGAAGGTTCATGGCTGAAACGATTAAAGCGTTGTAGGAGATTGGCTACAGCTCATCCATGCCGAGCCTCTGGATAACCCCTTTATTTTAATAATTCATCATTTACATCAATAACTTAACTAAAACTAAAAATAACTTACACCTGTACGTAGCCGGCTTAATTCACGAGAAACGTCGGATTAATGGCGCAGCTTTTATGGCAGCTTGTGTCCCTCGTTTCCGCTACATACGTAGGACAAATCCCTATGGCTAAATAAAATTTCGAACGCCGAGTTACGTTCAAGCAGTACGGAGCGCCCTGCACAGGCCCTGGGCAACCGTTGACGGTTTTCGACATCAAGGATGAGATGGCTATGAGTCTGACCCCGAGTATTGGCGACACCTGCGGCCCGCATTTTTATGCCGAAATGGGCGAGTTGATTTCAAACAGCGGCGACGAACATTTCGCCGCCACGATGTTGCAGCTGGTGGGCAAGTGGGTACCGATTCACCTGGTAGACCTCAGCGAATGGACCCTGGATGAACTGCGCGACCGCGTGCTGGACATCAAGTTACTGGGCAGCGCCGGGGTGAAAAAGGATTTGTCGGTGCCCCAGACCTTGCATGCGCTGAACGACCACCCGCTGTTGCGGCAGATGCTGCACATGCAAGACCCGCTGCTGATCCAGATGAACGCCAAGGCCAACAGCGCGCATCCGCGCGGCACTTCGCACCAGTGCAACCTGGTATCGCGCCAGGGCAATCGACGCTGTGTGATTTCGTTCTATCGCCCGCCGACCCAGCAGGGGTTCTCCCTGGCTGAGTTGTCGTTTCTCAAGTGCTTGTCGGACACGCTGTTGCCGTTGATGGAACGGCACGCCCAGAGCCTGCGCCAGGCGCCGCACGCCGAGACTGAGCCGGCCCATACCCTGTTGGAACAATCGCAGTTGCAGCGTGAGTTCTACAAACGCTTGTCTTTGAGCGACATCACCCTTTCGGCGCGGGAACAGGAGGTGTGCCTGGGCCTGCTGACCGGCGGTACCGTGCCGCAAATCGCGGAGAAACTCAGTGTCAAAAACAGCTCGATCGAGACCTACCTCAAGCGCGCCGCCGCCAAGCTGGGCGTGAGCGGCCGGCATGGCCTGGCCAAATGGATGGTGGGCGCCTGATGAGCACACGAGCACTGTGCACCGTCGGCATGGCCTGGATGCTCGGCGGTTGCTCGCTGATTCCCGAGTACCAGCGACCAGCCGCGCCGACGCCTGCGCAGTACCCCCAAGACGGCGTATACCGCCTGGCGCAGGCCGGCACCCAGGCGCAAAACCCGGACTGGCAGCAGCTGTTCCGCGACCCGGCGCTGCAACAGCTGATTAATGATGCACTGCTCAACAACCGCGACCTGCGAGTGGCGGCCCTGAATGTGCAAGCGTTCCAGGCCCAGTACCGAATACAGCGCGCGGATCTGTTCCCGGCGATCTCTGCCACAGGCGCCGGCAAGCGCCAGAAGCTGCCGGGGAGCGTGACCGGCACCGGCAAGTCAGCGATAACCTCCAATTACTCCGCCACCTTGGGCCTGAGCGCTTACGAACTGGATCTGTTCGGCCGCGTGCGCAGCCTCAGCGAACAGGCGCTGCTCACTTACCTGGGCACCGAACAAGCGCGGCGCAGTACGCAATTGAGCCTGGTGGCCAACGTCGCCAATGCCTACCTGACCTGGCGCGCCGATCAGGAACTGCTGGCCCTGGCCGAGCAAACCCTGGTCGCCAACGACCACAGCTGGCAATTGACCAGCCGCAGTAAAAGCGCAGGCAAAGCCTCGGCGCTGGACGTAGTGCAAGCGCGCACAGCAGTGGAAAGTACCCGCGCCAGCGTAGCCCGCTATGAACGCCAGGTGGCCCAGGACCTCAACAACCTCACGCTGCTGGTGGGTGGCCCGGTGGATGAACACCTGCCTGCGCGCCCATTGGCCGACGATCTGGTCGCCCGCGTGCCCGCCGGCTTGCCCTCGGACCTGCTGCAACGCCGCCCGGATATCCTCCAGGCCGAATACCAGTTGCAGGCGGCCAACGCCAATATCGGTGCGGCCCGTGCTGCGTTCTTTCCTTCCGTGACCCTGACGGCAAACGCCGGCAGCACCAGCAAGGAGCTGTCGGGGCTGTTCAAGGGCGGCTCGGGTAGCTGGACCTTCCAGCCGCAGATCAACCTGCCGATCTTCAACGCCGGCAGCCTGCGCGCCAGCCTCGATTACGCCAGGCTGCAGAAGGACATCACGGTGGCCCAGTACGAAAAATCCATCCAGGGCGCCTTCCAGGAAGTTGCCGACGGCCTCGCCGCACGCCAGACCTTCAACGACCAACTGGCGGCGCAACGGGATTTCGTCGCCGCCAACCAGAACTACTATGACCTGGCCGAGCACCGTTACCGCAGCGGCGTGGACAGCAACCTGACGTTCCTCGATGCGCAGCGTTCGCTGTTCAGCGCGCAACAGGCGCTGATTGTGGACCGGCTGGCGCAGTTGGTCGCCGAGGTGAATTTGTATACCGCACTGGGTGGCGCCTGGGATATCAGCGCAACCCCGACTGCCGCAGCCGGTACTCCCCCGGTGTCATCTGTGCATAGCGCAAAAAAAACCGGCTGAAATACGCAGGGTCCTTGAACCCCAGCTGGTAGCAGATTTCATTCGCGGAACTGCCGGTAAACAACAGCAGGCGCTTGGCCTCTTGCATCAGCCGTTCAAGGATCAGGCGCTTGGACGGCAGGTCGGCAATGCGTCGGCACACTTCATTGAGCCGCGCCTGGGTCACGCCAATACTCTCGGCATAACGCGCCAACGGCCAATGTTCCAGGTAGTGGGCTTCGATCAGCTCGTTGAAACGATGGAAGATGCGCAGGTCTTCGTGGGCTGTCGGGCGTGCCGGCTGGGCGTGGGCGCACAGGCGCAGCAGGCGGATCATGATCAACCGCGTCAGGCTGTCGAGGGCGGCGGCGCGCCCTGCCCGTTCGGCGTTGATCTCACTGCACAGCGCCTCGAAGAGTTGTTCCAAGCCCTCAGCGTCGCCAGTCAAGGCCACACATGCGGCGCCGGAGGCGAGGCTGGGGTCGGCGTCGATCAATCCCCATACAAGCTGCTGGCGCACCGTCAACACATGCCCGTCGGCATCGGCTTCGGTGACAAAAGCATGGGCCACCGTGGGCGGCGTGAGAAAAAACATCGGTCCCGATTCAACGTACTGGCGGTCATCCAGATACACCCGCACTGCACCACTCTTGACGTAATGCACCTGGAAAAACCGGTCATGGCGATGCACCGCCATATTGCGCCCGAAAAACCCCGCCAGGTTGCCGAGCTTGTCGTAATGCACCTCGGCGTCGCTGTAGCGCTGGTCGTAGACCTGCCCGATGTTGATGTTGGGAATCGGCTTCACGGGGCTCTCTTCTTGTTGTTGTGAGGCCAGCGCAGTGTGCCACGCTTGACGGTAGTTAACATATTAATTATAACGTTAACAACTTAACGAACGGCCTGTGCAGCCGTCGTCACCGCCAGGAGAAACGCATGAGCCGAACCCTGCATGATGTTGCCAGCGGCACCCTGTTCGGCGTTGCGCTGAACTACCAGGGCCTGCTGGACCAGCATCTCGCCGCCTTCCAACAGCCGCCCTACCAGCAGCCGCCGACCAAGCCGGTGCTGTTTATCAAAACCCCCAACACCCGCAATGCCCATGGCGGCGTAGTGCTGCAGCCTGCGGGCGAGCGCCTGCAGCCGGGCCCGGCGCTGGGTGTGGTGATCGGCCAGCGCGCCAGCCGTGTCAGCCTGGAGAACGCCATGGCGCATGTGGCCGGGTATGTGGTGGTGAATGAATTCAGCCTGCCGGAAGACAGCTACTACCGCCCCGCCGTCAAAGCCAAATGCCGCGATGGGTTTTGCGCCCTGGGCCCGCAGTTGGTGGCGCGGGATCAAGTGGCCAACCCCAATCAATTGAGCCTCAAGCTGTTCGTCAATGGCGAGCTGCGCCAGGAAAGCTCTACCGCCGATTGGGTACGCGACATCCCGCAATTGATCGCCGAGATCAGCGAGTTCATGACCCTGTACCCCGGCGATGTGCTGATCACCGGCACCCCGCAAGGCCGCGTGGATGTGCAGCCAGGCGACCAGGTTGAGGTCGATATCACCGGCATTGGCCGCCTGAGCAACACCATTGCAGCGGAGGCATCGGCATGAAACGCGCACGTATCCACTTTGAAGGTGCAACCCACAACGTATTGGTGCAAGCCGACTGCAGCGTGCGCCTGAAGGATGGGCGGTTGCTGGCCGAAGACCAGGTGCAATGGCTGCCACCCGCCACCGGCAACATGTTCGCCCTGGGTTTGAACTACGCCGACCACGCCGCCGAACTGGCCTTTACGCCGCCGACCGAACCGCTGGCATTCATCAAATCGGTGGGCACTTACACCGGTCACCGCCAAGTCAGTTGGCGCCCCGACAACGTCGCCTACATGCACTACGAGTGCGAGCTGGTGGCGGTGATCGGCAAGACCGCGCGCAACGTCAAGCGCGCCGACGCCCTGGACTACCTGGCCGGTTACACGGTGTGCAACGACTACGCGATCCGCGACTACCTGGAAAACTACTACCGCCCCAACCTGCGCGTGAAAAACCGCGACGCCACCACCCCGGTCGGCCCGTGGATTGTCGACGTGGCCGATGTGCCCGACCCAGGCAACCTGAAATTGCGTACCTGGATCAACGGCGAACTGCGCCAGGAAGGCAGCACGAAAGACATGATTTTCGATATCCCCTACCTCATCGAATACCTGTCCAGCTTCATGACCCTGCAACCGGGCGACATGATCGCCACCGGCACGCCCGAGGGCCTGGCCGATGTGGTGCCGGGGGATGAGGTCGTGGTGGAAGTCGAAGGCGTGGGCCGCCTGGTCAACCGTATTGTCAGTGAAACGGAGTTTTTCTCCGCGCGCAAAGAGGCTTGAGCACCATGATCAAACACTGGATCAACGGCCGTGAGGTCGAAAGCAAAGACACCTTTATCAACTACAACCCGGCCACCGGCGAGGCCATCGGCGAAGTCGCCAGCGGCGGCGCCGAAGAAGTCGCGCAAGCCGTAGCGGCGGCGAAGGCGGCGTTCCCCAAGTGGGCCAATACGCCGGCCAAGGAGCGCGCGCGCTTGATGCGCAAACTGGGCGAGCTGATCGAACAGAACGTGCCACACCTGGCCGAGCTGGAAACCCTGGACACCGGCCTGCCGATCCACCAGACCAAGAACGTGTTGATCCCGCGTGCCTCACACAACTTCGATTTCTTCGCTGAAGTCTGCACCCGCATGGACGGCCACACCTACCCGGTGGATGACCAGATGCTCAACTACACCCTGTACCAGCCGGTGGGCGTGTGCGGGCTGGTATCGCCGTGGAACGTGCCGTTCATGACCGCCACCTGGAAGACCGCGCCGTGCCTGGCGCTGGGCAATACGGCGGTGTTGAAGATGTCGGAGCTGTCGCCGCTGACCGCCAATGAACTGGGGCGCCTGGCGGTGGAAGCCGGGATTCCCGACGGCGTGCTCAATGTGATCCAGGGCTACGGCGCCACCGCCGGTGATGCACTGGTGCGCCACCCGGATGTACGGGCGATTTCCTTTACCGGCGGCACCGCCACGGGTAAGAAAATCATGCAGAGCGCCGGCCTGAAAAAGTACTCCATGGAACTGGGCGGCAAGTCGCCGGTGCTGATTTTTGAAGACGCCGACCTGGAACGCGCCCTCGAC
>NZ_BCBO01000019.1:0-34827 GCF_001320835.1 Pseudomonas sp. NBRC 111138
GCGTTGTTCACGATCTTTTCCCTCAACGGCGAGCGCTGCACCGCTGGCAGCCGGATCTTTATCCAGGAAAGTGTCTACTCGCAATTTGTCGCCGAGTTCGCGACGCGAGCCAAGCGCCTGATCGTCGGCGACCCCCAGGACCCGAACACCCAGGTCGGCTCGATGATCACCCAGGCCCACTACGATAAGGTCACCGGCTACATCAAGATCGGCCTGGAGGAAGGCGCCACGCTGCTGGCTGGCGGCCTGGAACGCCCGGCCAACCTGCCGGCGCACCTCAGCCGCGGCCAGTTTATCCAGCCGACGGTGTTTGCCGACGTGAACAACCGGATGCGCATCGCCCAGGAAGAAATCTTCGGCCCGGTGGTGTGCCTGATCCCGTTCAAAGACGAAGCTGAAGCGCTGCAATTGGCCAACGACACCGAATACGGGCTGGCCTCCTACATCTGGACCCAGGACATCGGCAAGGCCCACCGCCTGGCGCGCGGTATCGAAGCGGGCATGGTATTTATCAACAGCCAGAACGTACGGGATTTGCGCCAGCCGTTTGGCGGAGTCAAAGGCTCGGGCACCGGGCGTGAAGGCGGCCAGTACAGCTTCGAAGTGTTTGCCGAGATCAAGAACGTGTGTATTTCCATGGGCAGTCATCACATTCCGCGTTGGGGCGTGTAGCCCAGGCTCAAACAAGCCTCCTGTGGGAGCCGGGCTTGCCCGCGATGCAGACACCGCGGTCCTTCAGCCGCACCGAGTCGATGCCATCGCAGGCAAGCCAGCTCCCACAGGGACCTCACAGGCCATACAAGAATAATTATTCAGGAGAGTCATCATGGGCGAAGTGGTTCTGGCAGCGAAGATCTGCCACGTACCGTCGATGTACCTGTCGGAACTGCCCGGCAAACATCACGGCTGTCGCGAAGCGGCGATTGCCGGGCACAAGGAGATCGGCCGGCGTGCCCGCGAACTGGGGGCCGACACTGCGGTGGTGTTCGACGTGCACTGGCTGGTCAACAGCGGCTACCACGTCAATTGCGGCGAGCAGTTCCAGGGCACCTACACCAGCAACGAACTGCCGCACTTCATCAAGAACATGGACTACGCCTACCCCGGTTGCCCAGAGCTGGGTGAGCTGATCGCCACCGAAGCCAACCTGGCTGGCGTGCGCAGCATGGCCCACAACATCCCGAGCCTGGAACTGGAATACGGCACCCTGGTGCCCATGCGCTACATGCATATGGGCGTGCCCGACGCAGAGAAATTCAAGGTCATTTCCATCGCTGCCTGGTGCGCTTGGCATCGCCTGGAAGACAGCTTTGCCTTCGGCGCCGCCGTGCGCCGGGCGATCGAAAAGAGCGACCGCAAGGTGCTGGTGCTGGCGTCCGGCTCGCTGTCCCATCGGTTCTCGGACGACCGCCAGGCTGAGGCGAATATCCACAACTGGACCCGCGAATTCGACAAGCAGGTGGACCTGCATGTCGTGCAAATGTGGAAGCAAGGTCGCTTCAAGGAGTTCTGCGCCATGTTGCCCGACTACGCCGAACATTGTTTTGGCGAAGGCAAGATGCACGACACCGCCATGCTCCTGGGCCTGCTGGGTGGGCCGGACTATGCCAAGCCGACCGAGATCATCACGCCGCCGTTCGGCAGTTCGGGCACCGGCCAGATCAACGCGATTTTCCCGCTTTAACCCTGGGAGAACACCATGCCGCACTTTATCGCTGAGTACACCGACAACCTCGAACAGCAGGCCGATTTGCCCGGCCTGTTTGAAAAAGTCCACCGCGTGCTGGGTGACAGCGGTGTGTTTCCATTGGGCGGCATTCGCAGTCGCGGCGTGCGCCTGGACACCTGGCGCATGGCCGACGGCAAGCACGATTATGCCTTTGTACACATGACCCTCAAGGTCGGCCATGGCCGCGACCTGGCGACGCGCGAAGCAGTCGCCCAAGCGGTGTTCGCGGTGGTCACCGCACACTTCGCCGAGCTGCAGGCGCAACGGTTGTTGGCGCTGTCGTTCGAGATGATCGAGCTGCACCCGCAGCTCAACTTCAAGCAGAACAATGTGCATGCGTTCCTGAACAACCCGGCGAACTGAAACGGCCCCGCCCTCCCTGTAGGAGCGAGCTCGCTCGCGAAAAACCCACAGGCCCCGCGGATCACCGGCAGCGCTGCGTTTTCGTTAACGTTTTTTTCGCGAGCAAGCTCGCTCCTACAACAAAAAGAACAACGCCATGAGCACAGCCCATTCCACTGCAAGCCTGCGGCTTGCCGAGCACGACCGCACCCATCGTTTGGTGACCTGGCGCCTGATGCCCTTGTTGCTGGTGTGTTACCTGTTCGCCCATCTGGACCGCATCAACATCGGCTTTGCCAAGATGCAGATGAGCAGCGACCTGCACTTCAGCGACACCGTGTATGGCTTCGGCGCCGGCCTGTTCTTCATTGCCTACGCACTGTTCGGCGTGCCAAGCAACATTGCCCTGGACCGCGTCGGGCCACGCCGCTGGATCGCCTGCCTGATGGTGGTGTGGGGCCTGCTCTCCACCGGCATGTTGTGGGTGGAGAGCGTGCGCGGGTTCTACGTGCTGCGCTTTCTGCTGGGTGTGGCCGAGGCCGGTTTTTTCCCGGGGATCCTGGTGTTCCTCAACCGTTGGTACCCGGCACGCCGTCGCGCCCAGGTCACTGCCTTGTTTGCCATTGCGGTGCCCATGGCCGGAGTGCTGGGCGGGCCGATTTCCGGGGCGATCCTGGAGAACTTCCACGACGTCGGCAGCCTGCGCGGCTGGCAGTGGATGTTCCTGATCGAAGGCGCGCCCGTGGTGCTACTGGGACTGGTGGTACTCAAGTGGCTGCCGGACAGTTTCGAGTCGGTGCACTGGCTGACTGCCGAGCAAAAACAGCAATTGCACATCCAACTGAGCAACGAGGAACAGCGCAAGACCATCACCTCGTTCGGCGGCATCCTGCGTGACCCGCAGGTGTGGCTGCTGGTGGCCGTGTACTTTGCGGTGATGCTGGCGGTCAACACCCTGGCGTTCTGGATGCCCACCCTGATCCACGGCGCCGGCATCGGCCGTGACAGCCAGGTCGGCTTGCTCAGCGCCGTGCCGTACCTGGCCGGCTGCTTCTTCATGCTCGGCTGCGGGCGCTCGTCCGACCGCCACCGCGAACGCCGTTGGCACCTGTGCGTGCCGTTGCTGATGGCGGCGCTCGGTATCGCCGTCGCGGGCCTGGCGCCCGCCAATGCGCTGCTGGTGATGGGCGGGCTGGTGGTCGCCGGCATGGGCGCCAGTGCCGCGCTACCGATGTTCTGGCAACTGCCACCGGCGTTTCTCTCCCACACCACCCAGGCGGCGGGCATCGCCATGATCAGCTCGTTCGGCAGCATCGCGGCGTTCCTCGCGCCCTACCTGATCGGCTGGATGCGCGACGCCACCCAGAGCGCCAGCCTGGCCCTGTACGTACTCGCCCTGTTTATCGCCCTCGGTGGTTTGCTGGTGCTGCGCACCCAGGCCGCCATCGTCAACCCACACTAGAGACCGTTGCCATGCTCGACTCCCAGCAAATCCTCGCAGCCGCCGCCCACCTGGACCATGCCGAACGCAGCCGCGAACAGGTGCGCCAGTTTTCCCTCGACTACCCCGATATGACGATCGAGGACGCCTACGCCATCCAGCGTGAATGGGTCGCCCAGAAGATCAAGCACGGGCGCACGCTCAAGGGTCACAAGATCGGCCTGACGTCACGGGCCATGCAGGTGTCGTCGAATATCACCGAACCCGATTACGGCGCTCTGCTCGACGACATGTTTTTCGACGAAGGCAGCGACATTCCCTTCGAGCGTTTCATCGTGCCACGGGTGGAGGTGGAACTGGCTTTCATCCTCGGCAAGCCGCTCAAAGGGCCCAACTGCACGGTGTTCGATGTGCTCGACGCCACCGAGTGGGTGATCCCGGCGCTGGAAATCATCGACGCCCGCATCCAGCAGGTCGACCCGCATACCAACGCCACCCGCAAGGTGTTCGACACCATCTCCGACAACGCCGCCAACGCCGGTGTGGTCCTCGGCGGCCGCGCCGTGCGCCCCACCGAGATCGACCTGCGCAAGGTGCCGGCGGTGTTGTATCGCAATGGCGTGATCGAAGAGTCCGGGGTGTCGGCGGCGGTGCTCAACCACCCGGCCAAAGGCGTGGCGTGGCTGGCCAACAAGCTGGCGCCCTATGACGTCACCCTGCTGCCCGGCCAGGTGATTCTCGGCGGCTCGTTTACCCGCCCCGTGGCAGCCCGCCCTGGCGATACCTTCCACGTCGACTACGACCTGCTCGGCTCGATTGCCTGCCGCTTCGTCTGAACCCAGGAGTGCTTTCATGGACATGCCTGTCAACCGCTTCAAGCAACGCCTGCACAACCGCGAGGTACAGATCGGCCTGTGGCTCGGCCTTGCCAATGCCTATAGCGCCGAGTTGGCCGCCAATGCCGGTTTCGACTGGCTGCTGATCGACGGCGAACACGCGCCCAATCAGCTGCCGGGGATGCTGGCGCAATTGCAGGCCATTGCGCCCTACCCCAGCCAGGCGTTGATTCGCCCGGTGATCGGCGACACGGCGCTGATCAAACAACTGCTGGATATCGGCGCCCAGACGCTGCTGGTGCCCATGGTCGAAAACGCCGCCCAGGCCCGGGAACTGGTGCGCGCCCTGCGCTACCCGCCCCAGGGTATTCGCGGGGTCGGCAGCGCCCTGGCCCGCGCCTCGCGCTGGAACAGCATCGCCGATTACCTCGACCAGGCCGATGCGCAGATGTGCCTGCTGGTGCAGATTGAGAATGCCGAGGGCCTGGCCAATCTGGACGCCATCGCCGCCGTCGAAGGCGTGGACGGGGTGTTTATCGGCCCGGCAGATTTGAGCGCGTCCATGGGCCACCGGGGTAACCCGGGGCATCCGCAGGTACAGGCGGCGATTGAGGACGCCATCGTGCGTATCGTCAAGGCGGGTAAGGCGGCAGGGATTCTCAGTGCGGATGAAAATCTCGCACGACGCTATATCGAGTTGGGAGCGACGTTCGTGGCGGTGGGGGTGGATACCACGGTGTTGATGCGGGGGCTGCAAAGCCTGGCCGGGAAGTTCAAAGACGTACCGATGGCTCCCAATACCGGTGGTGTCTACTGAAATCCATGTGGGAGCTGGCTTGCCTGCGATGGCGGTGCATCAGCGACAGATAAGCCAGCTGACCCGGCGCTATCGCAGGCAAGCCAGCTCCCACAGTTGACCGGTGGTGGTTCAGTCATTAGTTCAGCGCTTGATGTTCTTCAAGTCATCCAGCAACCCCAACAGCATCTGGAATTTCTCTTCGCCAAACTGATCCTGCAAACGCTGGTAGTTGGCCTCCATGCACTGGCTCATTGACTCGAAACTCGCCTTGCCCTTGTCCGCCAGGGTAATCAGCACCCGGCGCTGGTCCTGTTCGGCCTTGCGCCGGTGCACCATGCCGGCCGCTTCCATGCGCACCAGTACGCCGGTCATGCTCGGCTTGAGGATGCAGGCCAGTTCCGCCAGTTGGTAGATCTCCAACTCACCGTGCTGTTCAAGGATGCGGATGATGCGCCATTGCTGTTCGGTCAGGCCGTGTTCATTCAGGGAAGGACGGAAAAAACTCATGGCGGCCTCGCGCGCTTGCAGCAAGGCCAGGGTCAGGGATTGTCGAGGTGTGGACATAGGGCTCAGGGTCACGAAGTATTTAGTTAATAGTTTAACGAAACTCTAACATTCCCGGCCGGCGAGCGCGCTATAACTTGTAGGTGCCCTCGCCCGTGGCGCGCTGAATCAAAAACCCGGGCACGCAGGATCAAGACTTCCCGCCCGCCAGGGGCCCTAATGGAGGCATCCGCTTTAGCGCCTTCCTTCACTTTTTCAGGCTGCGCCATGATCAACATCGAAACCCCCACGTACTACACCGCCACCAAGAAATACAACCTCAGCTTCCCCACCCTGGAACAGGATATCGACGCAGACGTCGTGGTCATCGGCGGCGGCTTTTCCGGGATCAACACGGCCCTTGAGCTGGCGGAAAAAGGCATCACCAACATTGTGGTGCTTGAAGCGCGCTACCTGGGCTTTGGCGGCACGGGCCGCAACGGTGGGCAGATCATGGCAGGCATCGGCCATGACCTGGAGAAGATCAAGAAGGACGTGGGCGAAGACGGCCTGCGCCAAGTGTTCGAGATCAGCGACCTGGGCGCCGACATCATCAAGAACCGCATCGCCAAGTACAACATCGACGCGGACTTTTGCCACGGCTACGGCTATATGGGCTTCAACGCCCGCCAGGAAAAAACCCTGCGCGCCTGGGAGAAGGACTTCAAGTCGATCAACAGCCAGCACGAAATCCGCTTTCTCGGCGGCTCCGATGTGCAGCAGATCATCGGCTCCACCGCCTACACCAGCGCCCTGTTGCACATGGGTGGCGGGCATGTGCATTCGCTGAACCTGCTGCTGGGCGAAGCCACCGCACTGGCCAGCCATGGCGTGAAGATCTTCGAGAACAGCCCGGCCCTGGACGTCAGCTACGGCGAGCGCATCACCGTGCGCACCGGTCGCGGTTCGGTACGCGCCAGCAAGTTGCTGTGGGCCTGTGACAGCTTCCTCAACAAGCTGGAGCCGGAACTGCACCGCTCGACCATCAACACCTACGCGTTCCAGATGATGACCGAGCCGTTGTCCGAGGAGTTGATCCAGCGCATCAGCCCGATCCGTGGAGCCTATAGCGACATCCGCCCAGTGATCGACTACTACCGCGTCACCAACGAGAACCGCCTGCTGTTCGGTGCCGCCACGCCTTTGGTGGAGCACATTCCCGGCGACCTCAAAGCCTGGAACCGCAACCTCATGCTGAAGATTTTCCCCTACCTCAAGGACGTGAAAATCGACCTGGCCTGGGGCGGCCCAATGGCGTGCAGCCCGAACCTGTTCCCGCAGGTGGGCACCTTGCCGGGGCGCAGCAACGCGTTTTTCGTGCAGGGCTATTCCGGCTTTGGCGTCACCCCCAGCCACATCATCTGCAAGGTGCTGGCCGAAGGCATGAGCGAAGGCTCGGCGCGCTATGACCTGGTCAGCTCGATTCACCGCCCCACCATCATCGGCAAGGACGCGATTCGCCCGCTGCTGCTGACGGCGGGCAAATCCTGGCACCAACTTTCCGGCTACTGGAACGGTCGCCGCTAACCCCCTGTAGGAGCGGGCTTGCCCGCGAAAAACTTCAACGATAACGCGTGCTTCCTGAATGAACGCGGCGCCTGTGAGTTTTTCGCGAGCAAGCTCGTTCCTACAAAAATCTCGTACTTATCGGAGCATCTGCCATGACACTTACCACCCTCAAACACAACGTCCAGCTGTCGGAACTAGACGCCTGGGGCACCGTGGCCGACCTCGGCTCGCAAATCCTCGAAGGCGAAGTACGCGCCTTCGGCAAGATGACCTTTGGCGCGCCCACCGATGCGGTCAGCAGTGCGTACTTCGGCACGACCCAGGGCAAGTTCCGCATGGTCTACCCCTTCGCCGAGCAAGCCACGGTAGTGACCGGCGAAGTGGTGCTGACCGACGAGTCCACCGGCCAAACCACCCGCTACAAGGCCGGTGACAGCTGGTTCGTGACCAAGGGCACGCCGGTGCTGTGGGAAGTGGTCAGCGAGAGTTTCGTCAAACACTACTTCGCCGTCGTGTAAGGGAGGCGTTGCCATGTCGAATTCATCTGACTGGATCACCGTGGGCGCCCTGGCTGAGGGGTTTGCACCCGAGGCGTTCATCCTGCCGAACCTGGCCGACCTGGCCGGCCAGACCTTCACCCTGCACTTTGCCAATGGCTGGCAGATCGAACACCGCTTCGAGCAGGAGCGCCTGGCCTGGCACGCCGCCGATGGCCACTCCAGCGGCAGCGCCGCCTACCGCGCCAGCTCCATTCGCCCGGGCCTGTACCTGGTGGACTTTATCAAGCACGAGGCGGGGCAAAGCTGGTCGATCAGCCTGGTGCTGGACACGCCAAATGCCTCTTTTACCGCGGTGATTGGCCGTATGCCGGAACCGGCAGAGACCCACGAAGGCCTTTACCACCGCGCCCTGGCCGGCAAACCGCTGACCTCGGTACAGGTTGACTTCCTCCACGGCAGCCTCGACCGGCCGTGGCAGGACGGCCACTGCCTGCACGCCCCCACCAATGAGTTGGTCGGCCTGCGCAACCACTACCGCTACAGCCCCAGCGAGGTCTACGAGCACATCTACCTCAACCCGCAATTCTACGCCTGGCAATGCCTTGAGGGCGTGGAGAAAGGCCTGTGCGACACCGACCGCTGCCATTACTACAAGATCGCCGAACAGCTGTACCTGTTCGTCTGGCAGGAGAAGATCGTACCGACCCTCGGCCTGGTGCTGATCGACCTGCAACAGCATCGCAGCGACGGCAAGATCTTCGGCTATGCCGGGGCGTCCTTCGACGAGCTGTCGAACTTCCCGATCAGTTCCTATTGCCAGGTGCTCAACCGCACGGAGTACCCCCGTGACTGAGCCGCGCACGGTGGTGATCACCGGGGCCGGCACCGGCATCGGCGCTGCCTGCGCACGCTTGTACGCACAGGAAGGCGCGCATCTGGTGCTGATCGGTCGGCGTCGTGAGCCACTGGAACAGGTGGCGCTGGACACCGGCGGGCTGATCCTGGTGGGCGATGCCGCCTGCCCGGACACCTGGGACGGCTTCATCCAACAAATCCGCAGCCACTTCGGGCGCCTCGATGTGCTGCTGGCCTGTGCCGGTGGCCACGGGCTGGGCAGTGCGACCCAGACCAGTCAGGCCACCTGGGAAGGCGCGCTGCGCAGCAACCTCGACAGTGCGTTTTACAGCGCCCGCGCCTGCCTGCCGCTGTTGCAGGAAAGCGCCGGGAACATCGTGCTGATTGGCTCCATCGCCTCATTGGCGGCAGGCCCCGAGGTGTGTGGCTACACCACCGCCAAGCATGCGCTGCTCGGGCTCAACCGCTCGCTGGCCCGTGATTATGGGCCCCATGGCGTGCGGGTGAACGCGGTGTGCCCAGGCTGGGTGCACACGCCGATGGCCGACGCGGAGATGCAGCCGTTGATGGAGGCGTACGGCGAAACCTTGCAGCAGGCCTATGCGCGTGTGTGTGCCGATGTCCCGCTGCGGCGCGCCGCCCGTGCCGACGAGATCGCCAAGGTGTGCCGCTTCCTGGCCAGCGACGACGCCTCGATCATTACCGGCGCCACGTTGGTGGCGGACGGTGGCTCCAGCATCGTCGACGTGCCGACGCTGGCGTTTACGCACCTGGAGCCTGCCCATGACGAATGACCTGGATTTCAGCGGCCAGGTCGTGCTGGTCACCGGCGGCGCCCAGGGCATTGGCCTGGGCATCGTCCAGGCCTTTGCCCAACGCGGTGCGCGAGTGGTGATTGCCGACCGTAGGGTTGAACAGGCTGAAGCCCTGGCTGCCGGGTTATGCGCGCAGGGGTATCACGTTGACGCCGTTGGCGTTGACCTGGCGGATGCCGAAGCGGTGTTCGCCTGCGTCCAAGGCTTGGCGCAACTGGATGTGCTGGTGCACAACGCCGGGTACTTTCCGCTGACCGCCTTTGCCGACATTACCCCAACGATCCTGGAGCGCACCCTGGCGGTGAACCTGTCGGCGCTGTTCTGGCTGACCCAGGCGGCGTTGCCGATGTTTCGCGAACAAGGCCGGGGCTGCGTGCTGGTGACGTCTTCGGTCACCGGCAACCGGGTCGGTTATCCGGGGCTGAGCCACTATGCGGCGTCCAAAGCTGGGGTGAATGGGTTTATCCGCAATGCAGCGCTGGAGCTGGCGCCGTTGAATGTGCGGGTCAACGGCGTGGAGCCCGGCATGATCGCCACGCCGGCGATGGGCAACCTGGGCGATGCGGCCGTGAATGACAGCATCGCCCGCCGTGTGCCGCTGGGGCGCCTGGGCGCTGCGGCGGATATTGCCGGGGCGATGGTGTTTCTGGCCTCTGACCTGGCGGGCTATATCACCGGGCAGACGCTGGTGGTGGATGGTGGCGCGACGCTGCCCGAAATATGAAACCCGATCGTTCCCACGCTCTGCGTGGGAATGCATCCTGTGACGCTCCGCGTCACGACTTCTGGCGCGGGACGCGGAGCGTCCGGGGCGGCGTTCCCACGCGGAGCGTGGGAACGATCACGCTTACACCGCCTGCAACCGGCTGGAACGAAAATCCTTGGGCGATACTTCGAACTGCTTCTTGAACGAGCGGCTGAAATGCGCCGAGGCCGATCGTTCCCACGCTCTGCGTGGGAATGCATCCTGTGACGCTCCGCGTCACGACTTGGAGCGGGACGCGGAGCGTCCGGGGCGGCGTTCCCACGCGGAGCGTGGGAACGATCACGCTTGCACCGCCTGCAACCGGCTGGAACGAAAATCCTTGGGCGATACTTCGAACTGCTTCTTGAACGAGCGGCTGAAATGCGCCGAGTCGGTAAAACCCCACTTGTAGGCAATCGAGGTGATCGACTCGCTGCGCAGGAAGGGGTTGGTCAAGTCGTCCGCACTGCGCTTGAGCCGTGCGCGCTGGATATAGCGGCAGACGCTGTCATCCTGTTCTTCAAACAGACGGTACAGGTGCCGCACCGAGATATTCAGGCGGTTGGCCAGGCCGATCGGGCTCAGGCCTGGCTGGCTCAGCGACTCATCAATGACTTTTTGCACATAGCTGCGCAGGTTATTGCCGTGCAACGCAGCAACGCCCTCGCGGCACTCGTCGCCCTGCTCCAACGCCGAACCCAACAGCGAGACGAAGGCCGCTTGCAGCGCCTCCACTTGCGTGGCGTCATCGTCGGTATCGTCCTTGCACAGTTGGTCCATCAGCACATGCAGCATGCGCCCACAGGCCTTGGTCGAGGAGATCTTGCCGAAGGCCCGTGCCTGACCGCCCAGGTGCTTGCATACCGCGTTGCGCGACAGGGACAGCGAGGCGTGTTCGATCAGGCCGAAGGGGGTGATTTCGATGGAGCCCACCGAGTCCATCAACAGCATCTCGCCAGGCGCCAGTTGCACGGTCTGCTCATTTTGGGTGATTTGCGAATAGCCGCTGCGCTGGCTGACCAGAAAACATTCCTGGTCGTTGTCATGGTCGGCGTGGTGCGTCGGGCGCTTGATCAGCCCGGCATTGGTGCGCAGGATGGCCAGGCCACGCGGCAGGTTATGGATCTCGCCGATAAACAGCGAACGGTTGAAAGCCAGTTCGGTATCGAAGTGGCCGCACGCGTCGCGCAGTTCGCGGTTCCAGCTGTCGAGCCCGTCGGGTGCATGCTGTGGGATGCTCATGGGGTGTCTCCGCAGTGGCGTTATTCTTGTTGTTCTGGCGCAATAGTTAACATGTTATCTATATGCACGCAACAACAACCTGTTTGCCCTTTGCAGAAGCACTAATGGTGCCAATCAGAGGTCCGACAATACCCGCCGCAATCCGGCCAGTACGACCAAGAGATACCCGCGTTGCTCGGTGCTCAACCCAATGTAGCGCCGGAACGCCGGCATGCGGTTGACCACTTCGCTGCCGCCCATATGCTCCAGGCGCACGCACCATTGCTGGTCTTGCAGCTCGATGCGCAGGCGCTTGAAATCCAGCGGCATCAACGCGTGGAACAACACGCTGTCAGCCTGCAAACGCGCCTGCAACTCACGGCCCAGTGCCTGGTTGCCAGCGCGGCGCCGCACATGAATACCGCGGCGCCGGATCGCGCCGCCATGGTGCACCTCGAAGTTGCCAGCGCCACCCGCTGCAGCAGGAACGCGCAGGACACATTCGGTCAGCACCAAGTGCATCAACAACTGAGACTCGGTGCGCTCGACAATCTCGAAGGCCACACCGCCCACTTCAAGGCTTGCCAGGCCCAGGTCACGCCGCAGGTGGGCCAGGGTCACCCCCGGCCGATACCCGCGGGGTGCGCGGTCAGCACGAAACAGCTCAAACAGTTTTTGCCGCAAGGTCGCTATAACCCTCATGGGTGTGCCCCGGTTCGTGATTGAATTCCTTGGCCAACACCTCTTCCACGCAGGCGGGCTTGAAGGGGTTGACCTTCTGCACCACCAGGGTCCAGAACAGCGCATAGGTGGCCGTCACGCCGAGCATCACGCCAAACGGCACGTAGATGTCAGCAGGGTTCATGCCTGGCGGAGTGATAAACCACATGCCCAGCAGGATGCCGATGCTGGAGACGATCTGCGGCAGCGGGAACCACGGCGAGCGATAGGCCCGAGGCAAGTACGGACGCCGAATGCGCAGGATCACCACCGACAGCGTCACCAACAGGTAAGCGAAACTCCACGCGCACACCGCCGCCAGCACCAGGTGCATGATGTTGTCGGTGTTGCCTCCCAGGTACAGCGCATGCAGGCACGGAATCAACATGGCCACCAGGATGCACAACAGCGGCGTCTTGAAACGCGGGTGCAGGTAGGTGAACACCTTGGGCAAGGCGCCATCCACCGCCATGCCGTAGAGGATGCGCGGCACGCCGGCCATCAGGGTATTGATGGTCGCAGCGCCAGCGAACAGAAAGCCAATACCCAGCCACAACGGGCCGATCTGCCCCATTACCTGTTCGGCAAATCGGGGGATGGCCATGGGTGTGTCCAGCAGGTGCACGCCGGACGCGGCGTCGAGCACGACGTTTTCCACCTGGCGCTTCATCGCCGCGCCATAGATGAACATGCACGTCGCCACGCCCATCAGCCCGAGCATCATCGCCCGTGGCATCACCTTGGCCGATTGGCGCAGGTCCGGCGCCAGCGGGGTGACGAACTCGCAACCCACGAACATGAACATCGCCATGCCCACCAGCGACAGCACGGTGACCAGGTCAGTGCCTACCAGCGACTCACCGAACCAGCCCTCCAATTGCACCGCTGGCGCGGCGATCAGGCCCAGTACGCCGAACACCATCAGGGTGGTCCACATGCCGAAGGTCAGGATGATCTCGGCGCGGCCAAATGCGCTGACGCCAAAGGCGTTCAGCACGCCGAACACCAGTACGAAACCGACGCCCAGCAACCACGAGCCGCCGGCCGACTCTGCCAGGGTGTTGAGGTGTTCGAAGTTCACCAGGGCCATGACGCCGGCGAGGATGGTTTCGGCGGTGCCGGCGAACACATGCACGATCAGGTAGGCCGACAAGGTCCCGGTGATCGCAAAGAACCGGCCCATGCCGCAGTTGATGTAGTCGTACACCGAGCCGGTGGTGGGCAGCATCGAGGCGGCCTCGGCGAAAGTCGTCGCCTGGGCCAGCATCATCACCACGGCGATCAGCATCGCCAGGGCAAACGCGCTGCCACCGATGCCAAAGCCCATGGTGGCGGTGAGAATCACGGGGCTGGCCATGATCAGGCCGATGGTGCTGGCCAACGCAGTGGGAAAACCTACCGTACCCCGGTTGAGGTGTGCGGTGAGTCGGTCGTTGATCGACATGGAGGGGTCCTCGAAGCGGATTTTTTAATGTGTCGGCACTCTGCGCCCCACTCCCGTTGATCGTCTTGCCCCTGTCTGCCGCCGGTTTTGTTGCTGCCTGCCAAGGCCTGCTGCCTGGCGGCCAGAGTCAATTGCCTGGCACGCAGGGAAAAGACTTGGCCTCACACCGCTCGCCCTAATGCGCCCTCACTCTTAACCAAGATGGGGGCAATAACAATGGAGCACACACTGAAAAACCGCTGCCTGCGCCAGACGGTCGGCCTGGGCGTGGCACTGTTGGTGGGCCAGGCGCAGGCCATCGAGTTGTATGCGGACGCCGACACCCAGGTCACCGGCAACTTCCTCGCCGTGTACGGTATGTTCAACAGCCCGAAGAACTACGATGGGCGCAGCGGCGGCGCCACTTGGCGTGAGGCGTTCATCAAGTACGGTCTGAGCGTCGAACAGCGCCTGGGCAACCTGGGCGGTGTGTATGGCACGGCCAACCTGGTGAGTTCCGGTACCTGGGGCGACGGCGATGCGGCCGGATTGACCAACGGCACCGAGCGCACCACCAAGTTTGACGAAGCCTTCGCCGGCTGGCGGTCTGGCGAGTTGTTACCGGCGCTGGGCAAGGACGGCCTGGACCTGTCGTTCGGTCGCCAGATCATCATGCTCGGCGACGGTTTTATCCTTAACGACGACGGCCCCAACCTGGGCAATGGCGTCGGCGACGGCGAGTTCAATCGCGGCGGCGCCTACTACATCGCCGCACGCCATGCCTTCGATAAGACGGCGGTGATTCGCCTGGGCGGCAAGGACGGTGTGCACGGCAGCCTGATGTGGATCAAGTCCGACAACCGCGCCCAGGCCCTCACCGAAATGGCCGCCGGCACCCTGGAATACAGTGCCGCGCCGGGCACCCTGGGGTTGACCTATATTCACGGCATCGATGTGGATGAGCGCTTCGCCACCGACCTGCAGCGCCAGCGCAAAGGCATGAACCTCTACAGCCTGCGCGGCACCGGCAATGCCGGTATCGACAACGCGCACTTCGCCTTCGAACTGGCGCGCCAAAGCCGTCGCGATGGCCAGGAAAATGCCGGTTACGCCGAAGCCGGCTACACCTTCGCCAACCTGCCGTGGTCACCGGACCTGACCTACCGCTACGCCCGTTATTCGAAGAACTGGGACGGCATGTTTTCAGGTTTCAACCGTGGCTACGGCACCTGGGTGCAGGGCGAAGTGGCGGGCAACTATTCCGGCCCCTTCAACAGTAATACCGCCGTGCAGCACGTGGCGCTCAAGGTCAAACCACTGGAGAACATCACCCTGGGGGCGCTGTTCTTCGACTACAACACCGTCAGTACCCGCGGCCAATTGAACCTGGATGGCCGCGAACTGGACCTGTATGCCGAATGGGCCGTCAACGAGCACCTGATCATCACGCCGCTGCTGGGCCTGTACAAACCCGATAAATCAGCCGATACCGGTGGCAATCAGGTCGGCGGCAACGGCACCAATGTCTACAGCCAACTGGTGGTCGCCGTGCCGTTCTAAACTGCTTCGGGCGCGCAGGGAGGCAGCGCCCGGACCTCGGCATAGGCGCCCTGATGATAGAGCAGCGGCGCACGGCCAAAATCATCGAAGGCCACCACCTTGCCGATCATGATCCAATGGTCGCCGCCGTCCACCTGCTGGTATTTCTCGCAGTGAAAACGCGCCGAGCAATCGGCGAATACCGGCGAGCCACCCTCCCCCGGCTCGTACTCGATCAGGGCGAAGCGGTCTTCACGGGGGCGGGCAAAATTGTTCGACAGGTGCACCTGGTCCGCCGCCAAGACATTCACGGCAAAGTGGCTGGCCTCCTCGAACACGGCATGGCTGTTGGAGCGCTTGTCAATGCTCCACAGCACCAGCGGCGGGTCGAGGGATACCGAGTTGAAACTGTTGGCCGTCACGCCCACCTTGCGCCCGGAGGCGGTGGCGGCGGTGACCACGGTCACGCCAGTGGCAAAATTGCCCAAGGCACGACGAAAGGCTCGTGGGTCGAATACGTCGGACATGCAAGACTCCCGGGTGGCCTCTATGGGCCGCCCTGATTGTTGTAGGGAAAACGCAGCTACACCATGCTCGGGTCGGGTTCCAGGCCCATCAGCTCACGGCCAAGGATCTGCGCGCACACGTCATAGTCGGTGTAGGCATGCGCGCCGGTCATGTGGGCATCGCGGAACAGGCGCTGCATTTCGTTGTGTTCGAACCAGGCATTGCCACCGGCGGCGGCGAACAGCCGGTCTACCGCTTCGATGCACATCTTGGTGGCGTAGGCCTGGTTGGTGCGCCAGAACGCCAGGGTTTCTCGCGCTGGGTAGCGGTGGGCGGCGCTGTGTTCGGCGTGGTCTTGCCAGGTTTTCTCCAAAAACGCCCGAGCAGCGGCCACCTGGTGGGTGGACTCGGCCAGGCGCATCAGCGCCGGGGTCGCTGCGCCGACGGCGGCACCGGTATAGGCGCGCACACGGTTTTTGGTTTTTTCGCGGAACACCTCCAGCATGCGCTCGGCCACGCCGAGGCTGACGGTGGAAAAACCACTGGCGAAATACGGCCGGTACGGCGCGTAGAAAATCTGGCTGTCTGGGTAGAGACCAAAGCCTGCGGACTTGCCTTCCATCATGTCCTTGGCCTTCTGGATCCGGTGCTCAGGCACCCAGGCGTTGTCGATGATCAGGGTCTTGGTGCCGCTGCCTTTCATGCCGGCCGCGAACCAGTCATCGCGGATCTGATAGTCACTGCGCGGCAGCACGGCAAAGCAGTAATCCTGGGTACCTTCGGCATTCTGGCGACGGCAGCCGACAATCGCCCACTCGCCATGGTCACAGCCGCTGCTCCAGCCCATCTCACCACTGAAGTACACGCCGCCCTCGCCCTCGGTCACCCGACCGAACGGCGCAATACTGCTGCTGGCCGTGGCATCCGGGTTGGCGCCCCAGATCTCCTCCTGCAACTGCGCCGAGAACAGCGCCAGTTGATGGCTATGGGTACACAACAAACTCATGGCCCAGGCGGTGCTGGCGCAACTGCCGGCGAGCAAGGCGATGCAGTCGGCGAATTCGGGCAGCGACAGTTCCAGGCCACCGAATGCCTTGGGCTGGAAGGCGCGGTGCAGGCCGATGCTTTTGAGCAGCGCGATATTCTCATCCGGCACTTGGCGCAGCTGTTCGGCACGGCTGGCGTTCGCGGCAATGGCAGGCAGAAGAGGCTTGAGGTCTTCGAGGAGCGGGTTTGGCTTTTTCATGGACGGCCCTGCTTATTATTGGAAGTCCGGCAGGCGCTCCGAATCGTGGAACGGCGCGGGATGCAGGGCCAGTATCAAACGGGTCGTGCAGGCGGGAAATGCACGTTCGGCAGGCAAGCTTGTACTTTTCACAAGCACGGCAGGCACAGGCATAAAAGCTGGCAGGCACAGTCAAGCCGCTTATCAGTGCGTTGGTTAACCTCGGGGTTTCTTTGTGAACTGCCAGGAACCTGCCATGAGCGATATCCCGTTGCTGCCTCAAGTGGAAGCCTTTTTGCGTCGCCGCCATGGGCTGTTTATCGACGGCGCCAGTGTGCACAGCCACACCGACGCACGCCTGAGCGTGACCAACCCCGCCACCGGCCAGGTGATCGCCGACGTGGCCGATGCTGACCTGGCGGATATCGACGCTGCGGTCGCTTCTGCCAACCGTGGTTTTCAGCTGTGGTCCCAGGCTGCGCCCGCCATCCGCGGCAACGTGCTGCTTAAATTGGCCGACCTGCTGGAACAGCACCGCGAAGAACTGGCGCAGATCGAAACCTGCCAGTCGGGCAAGATCATCCAGATTTCCCGCGCCTTTGAGGTCGACCAGGCCGCGCACTTCCTGCGCTACTACGCAGGCTGGGCCACCAAGCTCAGCGGCCAGACCCTCACGCCCTCCCTGCCTTCGTTCAATGGCGAGCGTTACACCGCCTTCACCTTGCGCGAACCGGTGGGCGTGGTGGTAGGCATTGTGCCGTGGAATTTCTCGACCATGATCGCCATCTGGAAGCTGGCCTCGGCGCTGGTGACCGGCTGCAGCATCATCATCAAGCCCAGCGAATTCACGCCGCTGACCCTGCTGCGCATCGCCGAACTGGCCATCGACGCCGGCTTGCCGGCGGGGGTGCTCAACGTGCTGACCGGCGGCGGCCATGTCGGCAAGGGGCTGGTGGAACATCCCGGCACGCACAAGGTGTCCTTCACCGGCTCAGTACCCACCGGTATTGCAGTAGGCCGCAGTGCCATGGGCGCCGGGCTGACCCGCGCGACCCTGGAACTGGGTGGCAAGAACGCCGCCGGCTTCCTGCACGACATGGATGTAGACAAAGCGGTGGATGGCATTATCGAAGCGGGCTTCCTGCACTCGGGGCAAATCTGCGCAGCGGCCGAACGTTTCTTCGTGCACCGCTCGCAAATCGACGCCGTGCTGGAAAAACTCAAGGCGCGTCTCAGCCGCCTGATCATCGGCTCGCCCCTGGATGAACACACCGAATTCGGCCCGGTGACCCACCAGCAACACCAACAAAAACTGCTCGGCTACTTCAACCAGGCCCGCACCGAAAACAACACGATCATCCACGGCGGCCACCTCATCGACCGTCCCGGCTGCTACGTCGAACCCACCGTGATCCTGGCCAACCACCTGCACGACACCCTGCTCAACGAAGAAACCTTCGGCCCCATCGCCACCTTCCTGCCCTACGACGACGAAGACGAACTGCTGGCGCTGATGAACCACGGGCCCTACGGGTTGAGTGCCAGCCTGTGGACCAACGACCTGGGCAAGGCCCTGCGCATGATCCCGGCGATCAAGGCAGGCACCTTGTGGGTGAACATGCACACCCTGCTCGACCCGGCGGTGCCGTTTGGCGGCAGCCGGTCTTCGGGGTTAGGCCGGGAGTTTGGTGGTGCGTTTATTGAGGATTACACCGAGCTTAAGTCGGTGATGATTCGGTATTGAATGGCTGTAGGAGCGAGCCTGCTCGCGAAAAACGTCAACGATAACGCGTGCATCCTGAATAAGTGCGGCGGCTATGGTTTTTTCGCAAGCTCGCTCCTGCAAAAGCCCTAACTGAATGGAACCACCGCCTCCGCCTCAACCTCGATCAACCACTCAGGCAACGACAACCCACTGACGATAATCCACGAAGACGGCGGCGGGTTGTGCGCGAAGCGCTGGCGCAGCGCCTCGACAATCGGCTCCTGCTGATCCCGGGCAGATTCGACGATATACAGCCGCAGCATGATCACATGAGACAGGTCGCCTCCCACCTCGGTCAGCACCTTTTCGACATTGTCCAACGCCGTGGCCGTCTGCTCGGCAATACCTGGGCCCACCGTACGCTCTTGAGCATCAACCCCCACCTGCCCGGACAGCATGATCCGCCGACCCTCTGGCACTTCCATGGCCTGGCTGAAACCGTATTGCAGGGAGTTGAATACCGTCGTGGGATTAATGACCTTTCGTTGCATGACCAATCCTTGTTTGTCAGTAGGAAGACAAGGCTAACCTAGAGACTCTGCCCACGCTGACGGTTCAACATCCAGCAACATTTCATGGGGGAAGCGCTGAACCGGGAATGCCCGGGGGCCTGATGAAAACGCGCAAACCCAGCGGACAATGACATTCCCCTGTGGGAGCCGTCGAGCTTTAGCGAGGCCGCGATAGCGGTGGGTCAGGCAATGAATATGTTGACCGTGCCGCCGCCATCGCAGCCTCGCTGGGGCTCGACAGCTCCCACACTGGATAGGCTGCGCCTGGGAGAGTGCGCCAGGCTACCAAGTACCCATCGCCAGGCTGTGCGGCGAAAACTCCGCGAATTGCCACCGCAACGCCAATGCTGCCGGGCGGCGGACCACATGTTCCACCGTTACCGTCCACAGGCGCTGCGCGCCTTCGAACTCAGCCACTTGCGGCCCGCTCAGGATCAACGAAGTACGCCCGGCCACTTGCAGCACGTCACCGGTCTCAAAATCAACAAACAACAACCCCGCCACCGGGTTGGCGTGCAGGTTGCCGAGGGTGTTGAAGAACAGGTTGCCGGCAAAATCCGGGATGGTCAGTACGTTGCCTTCCACCCGCACAAACCCCGTGTTGCCGCCGCGATGGGAAACGTCCACCGAGCGTTCGCCGTGCTGGTCGACGTAGCTGGCGACGAAGAAGGTGTCGGCTTGGCGGATCAGCGCTTGAGCCGCATCGTCCAGGCGGCGGCTGCGCTCGGCCAGGTTGCCGGGTTTGCGTGCAATGCCAGCGACGGGCCGCAGTTGGATGTATTTGGGGCAATTGCCGAAGGTGTGCACTACGTCCACCGCAAAGCCCTCATCCTCAAGCGATCCGATCCGGCCATTCATGCGATTGCGGCGGCGGGTGTTGAGGTCGATGCCCAGCAGGCCGATCGCCGCGCCATCCGCTATCCCAGCCCAGGCGGGATCGCTTTTGGCGGGCAGGCTGTCGATCTGCAGCGTGTGTGGGTCCGGTGAATGCGCAAACCCTGGAGCGCCTTCCAGCATCGTTGCCCAGGGGATGCCTTGTTCGTCCACCACACCCGCGATCAAGTACGGCAGCAGCGGATAAAAATCGCGGTGCTGCTCAGGCAAATGATCACGAATGACCTTGGGCCCGATCATGGCCATGCGTTCAGAAACGCCGGCACTTTCCTGCATGTGTCGTTCGCCGACATGCCAAGGGGATGGTTCAATCGAGTACATGGCGCTCACCTCCGGTTAGATACTGAAGATGCTGCGCCCATGCCGTGACAGAGAGAATGCCCACCCAGGGCAATCCACTATTACGCCAACTGAAACGCCGGATGCTCGCGCAACGCGGTGACGCAGTAGTCGACAAAGCTGCGCACGCGCATCGACGCATGACGGCCTTCGCGGTAGACCACATGCACCGGCTGCGGCGGCAACTCGAAGGTAGGCAACAGGCGCTGCAACTGGCCGCTCGCCAGGTGTTCGTGCAGTGGGTAACTCAAGGCTCGAATCACGCCCGCCCCCTGCACCGCTGCATTGATCGCGCCTTGGACAGTGGCGCAACGCAGCCGGGCGCGAGCCTTGAGGGTGTAATGCGGGAAATCCCAGTGCACCGGGTCGGCGCTGGCAATCAGATGATGCTGCTTGAGTTCAGCCGGATGCCGGGGCTCGCCCCGGATCGCCAAGTAAGCGGGGCTGGCGCAAAGGACAGTGCCCACCTGCCCGACTTGCCGCGCAATCAGCGACGAACTGGGCAATTCGCCGACCAGCACCGCTACGTCCAACCCCTCTACGTGCAGGTTAGGGAAATAGTCGTGGTAATGCGCGATGACACGCACCGCTGGGTAGCGATCCGCATAACCGGCCAACAGCGGCGCCATGACATAGCGGCTGAACAGTAACGGCAGAAATATCCGCAGGTCGCCCTGGGCCTGCACATGCAAACCGTTGGCCGAGGCCTCGGCCGCGTCCACCGCTGCCAGCAGGCGCACGCAGTCGGCAAGGTAAGCCTGGCCTGCATCGGTCAGGTTGACACCGCGTGTACTACGTTGCAGCAACACCACGCGCAGGCGTGCCTCCAGGCGCGCAACTGCACGTACCAGCGTCGGCCCGGAAACCTGCGCATGACGTGCCGCCGACGCCAGGCTGGGTTGCCCGGCCAGCGCGGCAAACAGCTGCATATCGCGATAACGCTCCATCAGGCACGCTGCTTGGTCGCGGCGTTCAGGGCCGGGTCCTGCCCGAGGCGATGGCTGAGGAAATCCACAAACGTATTGACCTTGGCCGGTACTCGACCGTTTTGCTGGAACACCACGTGGATCGGCAGCGGCGCCGGTTCGAAATCCTCCAGTACCAGTTCCAGTTCCCCCGCCGCCACCGCTGCCGCGACTTGATAAGACAGCACCCGCGTCATGCCCCACCCCAGGCGGGCCAGGTTGATCGCGGCATTGTTGGCGGTGACAACCAGGCGTGGCTCGATGGGTACCTTCAGCGGCTGGCCGGCGTCAACGAATGTCCACTCACTGACCAGTTGGCTGGACGATGAGGTGACGAGCTTGGCCTCACGCAACTGCTCGGGGCGCCGGGGGCGCCCGTGTTGGTCAAGATAAGCCGGCGATGCGCACACCACCCGGCGTACTTCGCCGACCTTGATCGCTTGCTGCCCGGATTGCTGCAGGTGGCCGATACGCACCGCCACGTCAACACCTTCGTCGGTCATATTGACCACCCTATCGACCAGCAAGGCGTTGATACTCACCAACGGAAAACGGTCCAGATAATCCCCCAGTACCGGCGCCACATACAGCTCGCCAAACAGCACCGGTGCGGTCACCGTCAACTGGCCGCCCGGGATGGAGTAGCTGCCCGCCGCCGCTTCCTCGGCTTCGTCCAGCTCGGCAAGGATGCGTCGGCAATCGTCCAGGTAACGCTGGCCGGCTTCGGTCAAGTGCAGGCTGCGGGTGGTGCGCGCCAGCAACTGCGTGCCGATGCGTTGTTCCATGGCGGCAATGGCGCGGGTCACGCTGGGCGGCGACGTGTTCAGGCGCCGGGCGGCAGCAGCGAAGCCCTCCTCCTCGGCCACGGCCAGGAACACCTGCATTTCATGAAATCGATCCATCTTTACGCCTTCTGATTATGTGTCCCCCTGTGGCGAGGGAGCTTGCTCCCGCTGGGGCGCGCAGCGGCCCTGAAAGCTGCCAGCGCGGTTTGGCTGAATAAATACGGCAGCCTTGGTGGGGCTGCTGCGCAGCCCAGCGGGAGCAAGCTCCCTCGCCACAGGTGTTGGGCTTCAACTCGATTGCAAACCGACAGCCGTGCGCGGCATGCCCACAAAACCCGGCAGTGCTTCGATGCTGGCGAGCCAGGCGCGTACCTCAGGGTAGTCGGCCAGGGACACATTGCCTTCCGGCGCATGGGCCACGTAGGTGTAGAAAGCGATATCGGCAATGCTGGGCTGCTCACTGGCGAGGAAACGGCTCTGGTTCAGTTGCTGTTCCATCACGCTCAGCAAGGCATGGGCACGGTTGATTGCACTGACAGTGTCCACCTCGGCGCCAAACACCGTGGCCAAGCGCGCCGTGGCAGGCCCGGCATGGAGTGGGCCGGCGGCGGCCGAGAGCCAACGCTGCACCCGGGCTTGCCCGACAGGGTCGCTCGGCAGCCATTCGCCGCGGCCATAGGTGCTGGCCAGATAAATCAGGATCGCATTGGAGTCGGCCAGTACCGTGCCGCCGTCATCAATCACCGGCACCTGGCCAAAGCTGTTCAGGGTGGTGAGGAACTCAGGCGTTTTATGCGCACCTTGCTTGAGGTCCACCAGGATAAATTCACTCGCCAGCCCCAGCAGGGACAACATCAGTTCGACCCGGTGGGAATGGCCGGACAGGGGGAAACCATAGAGTTTGATCGCAGGCTGGGTCATGACAGGCTCCAAATGAGTGGGTATCGACGCCAGGGATGTTCTACCACTGCCATGTCTGGCGGAATGACCAGGATTCACAATCCAGCATTTCATCCAGCGAAACAATCCCTCGTGCACGTCGCAGCCAAGCCTGGCGCGAGGATTTCATGAAAAAATTCAAACTATCGCCGCCCCCGTCGTTCACACCTTCACGTGCAACGTTAAGTAGGAGGCAACATGCAGTACCGACAACTGGGTCATTCCGGCCTGCTGGTATCGGAAATCATCCTGGGCACCGTGCCCTTTGGCGGTCGCGCAGAGTTTGAAAAATGCGGTGCGGTGGACGTGCCCCTGGCCAAGCGCATGTTCGATATGGCGTTCGACGCCGGGGTGAACATGGTCGACACCGCCGACCTCTATTCCCACGGCCTGGCCGAAGAAGTGGTGGGCAAGGCGCTGGGCGACAAGCGCAACGACATTCTGCTGGCCACCAAAGGCCGCAGCCCGGTGGACGACAACCCCAACAACTCCGGCTCGTCGCGCTACCACTTGATCCGCGCCTGCGAAGCCAGCCTCAAGCGCCTGGGCACCGACCACATTGACTTGTACCAACTGCACAACTGGGACGGCATGACGCCAATCGAAGAGACCCTGGAAGCCCTGCGCCTGTTGGTCGGCTCGGGCAAGATCCGCTACTTCGGCACCAGCAACTTCACCGCCTGGCAGATGATGAAAACCCTGGGCAAGGCTGAACTGCACGGCATGCTCAAGCCGATTACCCAGCAGATCTACTACACCCCGGAATCCCGCGAGGCCGAGTACGAGTTGCTACCGTTGGCCCTGGACCAGCAGGTTGGCACTTTGGTGTGGGGCCCGATGGGCGAAGGCTTGCTGACCGGCACGACCCGACGCGGGCACAAGCCGCCCGCCAATACCCGCCAGGGCAGCGGTTGGCCGGAACCCTACGTCCACGACCAGGAACGTGCGCTGGACATTATCGAGACCCTCGCCGCCGTCGGTGATGAACACGGCGTCTCGGTCGCCCGCACCTGCCTGGCCTGGCTCAAGGATCGCCCGGGGATCACCTCGCTGATTATCGGCGCCCGTACGGAAGCACACCTGCGCGATAACCTGGCGGCCACCGAGCTGAAACTCACCGAAGAGCAGTCGGCGCGCATCGAAGCCGTCACTCGCCGTCAGCCGTTGTACCCTTACTGGCACCGCTTCACTGCCGGGATTGATCGTTTTGATCCAGCGGAGCAACCCTTCCTGGCCGAGCATCAAAAAACCCTGGATGCGCGCCAGGACAAGTAAAACAGCACCCGCTCCAATGCCGATGAATTAAGCGAACGCAATGCTCAAAGCAACGAAGATCCAATGTGGGAGCTGGCTTGCCTGCGAAAGCGGTGGTGCAGTAACAGATGCAGCGACTGACCTACCGCTTTCGCGAGCAAGCCCGCTGCCACAGTTGGATCGAGGGACTTCGGGTAGATATGCGCAGGCGGTCAGGGCGTCACGGGAGCAAGCTCCCTCGCCACAGGTTCGGCATCGCCATCTACTCAAAGCAATGAAGCTCAACGCTTGGGTGACATCCCGGCGACACGCGCCATCGCCGCCGGGTCGAGCATTTCCAGGCAGCGGCACAGGGAGTTGAGATCTGGCGATTGCGACAACGACAGATGCAAGGTCTGGCTGGCCGACACCGGCACCACTGACCGCTGCGCGCACTGCCCGTCGTAGATCAGCGCATGCCGGATCATCGGGTTCTCACGGCAGAACTTCAGCAGGTCGAACTGGCGCGAAAGCGCCAGCGCGGTGTTGATGATCAACAGGTCGAACATCACGCCGTTCGAGCGCGTCAGCGCCTGCACTTCTTCGAATGAGCTCAAGGGGGCGATACGGTAATAGCCCAACTGGTTGAGCATTTTCTCGATCTTGACCCGCTGCAAATGCTCCCCGTCGGCGATCAGAAAACGTAATGTTTTATTGGACATAGGCAAACCTGGCAGATGGGCAGCGACGACGATCCTTCAACGCTCGCTACATTACCCGCCAAGGGTGAAGCCTGGCTTTAAGACGATTCCGAAACGGCAACGAGCCGCGAGCCTCTCAAGTGATTAGACTGGCGTGCAGACCACGCCACCACGTTCTTCGAGACCGAGCCCAATGCGCAACCTGTTCTTCGCCAGCCTCTGCTTGCTCACCACCGCCCTCGCGGGCTGCCAGCAACACCCGCCTGCCAACGACCAACTCGACGCCGTGCTCTGGACTCAGACCTCTATCGAACACGAGCTGATCTACCGCCAGCTCTTCGCCAACGCCACCCGCCAACTGGATGTCGCCCTGGCCGACCCGAGCTGGGACGCCCTGCCCTTTGCCCCACGCAACCTGGCCGGCTTGCCCCCGGCCGTGGTGGTGGACATCGACGAAACGCTGTTGGACAACGTGCCCCTCAACGCTCGCGACATCATCAACAATCAGGTCTATTCCTACGATCGCTGGAATACCTGGGTCGAGCAGGCCAAGGCCCAGGCGCTGCCAGGTTCCGTGGCGTTCCTGCAAGCGGCCAGACAAAAAGGTGTCAAGGTGTACTACCTCACCAACCGCGAACACAGCCAGGTCGCGGCCACCGCCAAAAACCTGCGTTTGCGCGGCTTTCCGATTGAGAGCGACGAACAGATCCTGGCGGCCAGCACCCCCACCGGCCACTGCGAAAGCGCGGGTTATGGCAAGAACTGTCGTCGCCAGTGGGTCGCCAACCATGCCCGCGTGCTGTTGATGGCAGGTGACTCGCTGGGAGACTTTGTGCAAGCCGAACACAACACCCTGGATGCACAACGCAAGGCCGTCGAACCCTATGTGAATTGGCTAGGCCAGCGTTGGTTCCTGCTGCCCAACCCGAGCTACGGCAACTGGTATAGCGCGCCGTATGGGGATGATGAGAGCTTGCCGTTTGCGCAAAAACGCAGGCTCAAGCAGCAGGCATTGCTGTTGCAAGAATAGAGAGTAACCATGTGGGCCGTTCATCCCACTCATTTGCACCACCGCCCTCTTGTCATCACACTCATCATCAGCCCGCCAACTCAGGAATCACAGATGCCTCACTCGTTGCTCAAGCCTGCCTTGCCCGGCATTGCGCTGCGGCGGTGGCGTTTGCTGCACCGCATCAAGCAAAGTCATGCGGCGCAGTTGTTCAACGTCACGCAATCGACTATTTCGCGCTGGGAAAGTGGCGTACAAGCGATGGATCCGGCTGCGCATCAGCAGCTAGAGCAACTGTTGGCAGCCCGGCTTGATGCAGCCGCCGATCAGGCATTGGCCCGGCTGGTCAGTGAGAGTTCACAAGCGATGCACCTGGTATGCGACCTGACTCACCGCCTGCTCGCGTGCTCGCCCTCCCGCGCACGCCAGTTCAGCAGCCCGCTCGCCGAGCTTATGGGCCAGTCGTTGTGGCGCTTCGCAACGCCGCAAATCCAACTGATCGAAGCCAGCCTGGAGCACACCGGCTGGCGCGAAACCCAGGCGCCACCGGCTCTTGAGTTCGCCACTGGAAGCAACGATTCCAACCTCGTGCCCATACGCCCCAGCATCTGTCGCTGGACACGCATGACCCTGAGCGATGGCAGCGCAGCACGCCTGGTCGAAACACTATAAAGCCCGCCGCGCATATTTTATGCGTGGACGATCTGCACTCCCGCACCTAGGCTTACCTGCACAATCGACCTTGCGGGGCAGCAGCATGGACATGGAAAAAATCAAAGGTCGTCTCGACTTTCTGCGCGAGGCGGAAAAACTCAAGGATGTGCTCAGAAGCGCCCACACGGCTTCGGGTCGCACTGAAAGCACGGCCGAACACAGTTGGCGCCTGTGTCTGATGGCGATGGTGTTCGCTGATCAATTGCCCGGCCTGGACCTGCTGAAAATCCTCAAGATGTGCGTTATCCACGATTTGGGCGAAGCCATCCACGGCGATGTCCCTGCGGTTAATCAGGTGGCCTTTCCCAACAAGGGCGAACAGGAACGGCGCGATCTGCTGCTCTTGGCGCAGTCCCTGGACAGCCCCCTGAAAGCCGAGATCCTGGCGTTATGGGATGACTACGAGAACGCGCTTTCGCCGGAAGCAAAAGCCGTCAAGGCCATGGACAAACTGGAGACCCTGCTGCAGCACACCCAGGGGCTGAACCCTCCCGATTTCGATTACGCCTTCAACCTGGCCTACGGCAAAAAACACACAGATGCCCAACCCTTGTTCGAAGCGTTGCGAGCACTGATCGATCAAGCGACAGAGCAAAGGCTCCACGCCGCAGAGTGACGGGTGTGATCACACCGCCCTGGCCGCAATCGCCTCCACCTCCACCAACGCCCCCGGCAACGGCAACGCCACTACTTGCAACGCGGTGCGCGCCGGTTTGTTTGGCTGTTCGGGCGTGCCAAAGAACTGGGTATAGCCGCGCTGCAACCCGGCAAAATCCAGCTTGCCATCGGTCTCTTCGGCGCCGACCAGAAACACCCGTAACTGCACGATGTCGCCCAGGTCCAGGTCGTGTTGGCGCAGGATCTGGCGCAGTTTGTTGAACACTGAAACGCTCTGCACTTCGGTGTCGCCATACAGCCCAGGCACCTTCGGGTCGGCGGGGTCCGGCAGCGTGCCGCTGACAAACACCAGGCTGGCCGAGGCCGGCACGGTGACGGTTTGCGAGATGGGGAATTCGCCGACGCTGGTGCGTTGGATGCTGTCGCTCATGGTGAGGCTCCTCAGGATGCGGCCAACGCCGCGAGTTGGTGTTGTTGGGTGATGCGCTCGGCCAGTTGCGCGACCACATGGCGCGCCGAGTTGGCTGCCGATTCCTGCCAGATACCCACGCCGCTCTGCACCAGGCCGTCGCCGGCGAAGTACACCCGGCCATGGGGCTGTTCAAGCAGGGCGTGGGCCTCGGCGGGGAAGTGTTCGCGTTGCAACCACGGGCCTTCGCTGTAGGGGATCTGCTCCCAGGACACCGCCAGAGGATTGCGCAAGTGCCTGGAATAACCTGGATGCAACAGCTCCACGGCTTGCCGGGAAGCGGCGTACTGCTGATCGAGGGGCTGGCCGCCAAACACGTCAGCGCCCTCGCCGGTCACGTAACCGGCCACCAGCACGCCTTCGCGGGTGTTGAGGTCGTTGCTGGGGTACCACAGCAGGCGCGCCGGGTGCTCGATCCACGACAAGCCGCCGTAGGTACGGTAGTCGGTCTCCCAAAAGCGCGGGGATTGCCAGGCCACCTTGGTCGCCTGGTCGCTGCGGGTGCTGAGCAGGGCCGCCTTGACCGGCGCGCTGAAGTCCGTATCGAGCTTGGCCAGCAGGGGCAGCGGCAAGGTGGAGACCAGAAAGTCGGCACGCACCACCTGTTCACGGCCACTGTGCTGGTCGTGGTAGGTCACCGCCACGCCGTCCTCCAGCTGGCGGATCTGCCGCACCTGGGCGCCCAGTTGCACCTGCTCCTGCACGCGTCGGTAGAAGGCCTCGGTGATGCGGTCCATGCCGCCCACTGGCTGGAACATGGTGGCCGAAAACTCCGGAAATTCGGTGTGTAACAGAGCGCCCCAGAGTTCCGGGTGCAGCAAGCGGTCCAACCCCAACGGTTTATGGCGGGCGGGCAAGGCGCCAGGGTGGGCGGCAGATTCAAGGTGCCCGGAGCGAAGGGTGCCTTCAAAAGCCAACTCTTGGGACAGGTCACCGTACACCTGCAAAAAACCGAGCAGGCGTGTGCGCTCTTCGCCACTTAATACATCATCGAGAGCGTCGCGTTGCACCGCTTTGGCCAGCAACCCCGACAGATGCCCGCGGGTATCGTTGAGCGCCTGGCCGACACTGAACGCCGCTTGGCTGAGGTCCGGCCGCACCTGGGCGCCATGGCTGCTGTTGACCAGCACTTCCAACGGCACGCCAAGCTCACTGCAATAGTCGAGGATCGTGCGGTGCTGGCTGGGGATGCGCGCCGGCCCGGCGTTGAAATACTGGCCTGGGTCAAACCCCACCGTCTGCGAGCGACCGTCCTTATAGTCCACGCGGTCGCCGTTACGCAGGGTCCAGGTGCGGCCACCCACGCGCTCGCGGGCCTCCAGCACCTGCACACTGAAGCCGGCGCGTGTCAACTCCAGCGCAGTGACCAGCCCGGCAATTCCGGCGCCCAGCACCAGAACCCGAGTGCCCTGCCCCAGGTCGTCCTTGAGTTTCAGCGGTTGCGGTCGGCGGTGTGACGATGGGCCCAGGCCCAACACCGCCAATGCGTCCTTGACCGCCTTCTCACCGCCGACTGCGGCAATACTCGATAGCGCTTCACGTCGTGTCAGTCCCATGTCGATGCTCCTAGTCCGGCAGGCCCGGTGGGTTGATCAGCGACTTATCGACGCGCTCGACATCCAGGCCCCAACGTTGGAGCACCTGCTCGTACTGGCCGCCGGCAATCGCACCCTGCAGTGCCGTGTGGATCGGCTGCACCAGGCCGTTGTCCTTGCGCGTGGTCACCGCGATATCCGCCTGCAACGGCCAGCCACCATTGACGGTGCCGACACGCTTGATGCCGCCGGTGATCGCTGCCGAATAGGCATACACCGAGTTCGGCCCGAACAGTGCGTCGCTGCGCCCAGACTGCACCGCCAGTTGTGCGGCGGCCTGGTCGTCGAAGTACTGCAACAACGCAGGTTTGAGGCCGGCTTTCTCATTGGCCTCGTTCCACGCCAGCAGGACTTTTTCCTGGTTGGTGCCGGAGCCGACGATGATCTTCAGCCCGGCAATATCCGCCGCCTGCTTGATCTCACTGATCTTGCTGGTGCTCTTGACGTAAAACCCGAGCACATCCTGGCGGTAGGTGGCGAAGTCGAAACGCTTTTTGCGTGCCTCGGTCACGGTGACGTTGCTGATCACCGCGTCGTATTTGCCCGAGCTGACGCCCAGGGGCCAGTCTTCCCAACTGGTCTGCACTACGTTGAGTTGCAGGCCAAGGCTGTCGGCTACCAATTGGGCGGTGTCGGCCTCGCTGCCGATGGTGGTCTTGTCGTCACTGGCCAGCAGCGCCAGCGGTGGCCCGGCTACGCCTGACACGGCCACGGTGAACTTGCCCGGCTGGGCGAACTTGAAGCCGGGCGGGATCTGCGCGATGGCCGCTTCATTGCGTGGCGCATGGATGCGCGGGCGATCGGGGCTGAGGTCGACCTGTTGCACGGCAAATGCGCTGTGGGCAGCGGCCCCGGCAATTGCCAGCAGGACGACACGGGCAGTGGTGATAAACATGGGCAGTCACTCCTTGAACTAAAGCACTTTGCCGAGAAAGGCCTGGGTGCGGGGATGTCGGGGTTGGCGCAGGATCTGTTCGGGCGGGCCTTCTTCGATCAGTTGGCCGTCGCAGAGGAACACCACGTGGTCGGCCACTTCGCGGGCAAAGCCGATCTCATGGGTGACGATCACCAGGGTCACGCCCAGTTGGGTCAGGCCCTTGATCACGTCCAGTACCTCGCCCACCAGTTCCGGGTCGAGGGCCGAGGTGGGCTCGTCGAACAGCAGCACTTTGGGGTCGAGCGCCAAGGCCCGGGCGATGGCGACGCGTTGCTGTTGGCCGCCGGAGAGCTGGCGCGGGTAGGCGTCGGCCTTGTCCGCCAGGCCGACCTTGGCGAGTAATTCATCGGCCTTGTCACGGGCCTGCAGCCGGCTCCAGCGCTTGTGCGCCAGGGGCGCTTCGGCGATGTTTTCCCAGGCGGTGAGGTGGGGAAACAGGTTGAAGTTCTGGAACACGAAGCCCACGTCGACACGGCGCTTGAGAATCTCGCGTTCGGTGAGTTCAAAAAGCAGGTCGCCTTTGCGCCGATATCCGACGTACTCACCGTCGATGGTGATATGCCCGCTGTCGATCTTCTCCAAATGGTTGATGGTGCGCAGCAAGGTGGACTTGCCCGAGCCGGACGGCCCGAGGATCACCGTGACCTTGCCAGGGTCAATGCTCAGGTCGATATGATCGAGTACCTGCTGGTTGCCAAAGCGCTTGCCCACGCCCTGGATCTGAATGCGCCCGGCGCGTGCTTCAGGCATGGGCCTTCTCCTTGAACCAGCGGCGCACGCGCTGCAACGGCGTGGGTGGCAGCACCCGCGCGGTGCCCCGGGCGAAGTGGCGCTCGACGTAGTACTGGGCGCTGGTGAGCACGGTGGTGATGATCAGGTACCAGACCGTGGCGACGATCAGCAACGGGATCACCGCCTGGGTGCGGTTGTAGATGACCTGCACGGTATAGAACAGCTCGGGCAAGGCCAGCACGTAGACAATCGAGGTGCCCTTGACCAGGCCGATGATTTCGTTGAACCCCGACGGCAAGATCGAGCGCAGCGCCTGGGGCAGGATGATCCGGAAGATGCGTCGAGAGGCCGGCAGCCCCAAGGCCGCCGCCGCCTCATGCTGGCCGGCATCCACGCCAATCAGCCCACCGCGAATGATCTCCGCCGCGTAGGCCGCCTGCATCAGGCTCAAGCCCAGGACGGCCACGGTAAATTGGCTGAGCACATCCACCGTCGACCACTCGGCGAACACCAGGTCGGTGAACGGCACGCCTAGCACGATGTGGTCGTACAGGTAGGCAAAGTTGTAGAGGATGATCAGCACCAGCAACGCCGGCATCGACCGGAAAAACCAGATATAGCCCCAGGCCAACGCCGCCAGCAACGGCGAACCCGACAGCCGCGCCAGGGCGAGCGCGGTACCCAGCAGGATGCTGAACACTGTGCTCAACAGCGTCAGCAGCAACGTCTGGCCCAACCCGCGCAGCACCGAGGGCGAAAAGAACCACTGGCCGAACACCCCCCATTCCCAGCGCGGGTTGGTGGCCAGGGAGTGCACGATGGCGAGTAATACCAGCGCGGCGAAAATCGACCCGGCCCAGCGCCAGGGGTGCCGGGCCGGCACCACGCGCAACGCCTTGATTGGCGTGGCGGCACGGCGCTGGCGCAGCGGTTGGGCGCTGACTTCATCCAGCAGGTCATAGGGTTTGGCGACAATGGGCATGTTCTTTTCCTCGCAGGCCTCAGAAGGCGTAAGTCAGCCGGGTGTAGTAATACCCACCGGTAAAACCGTAGGGCGAATAGGTGCCGTAGCTGGCAACCATGGTGCTGCTCGGCACCCCTTGTTTCTTGGGATAGAGGTCGAACAGGTTCTTGGCGCCGATGGCAATGTTCAGGTCTTTGGTGAGGCTGTAGCCCAGGTCGAGGTCGGTGATCCAGCGGGCGTTGTAGACCCGGTCCAGGTCACGATTGGCCGATGAGTTCACTTCCTTGTACGAGCCGTAGCGGGTCAGGGCCAGGTTGAGGTTGAAGCGTTCGATACTCCAGTCACCGCCCAGGATCAGCTTGGTGTTGGGTTGCACGCCGGTGATCAGGTTGCGCGCCTGGCGGTCCATCAGGTCGTAGGAGGTACCAAGAATGTGGGTGGATTCCTTGTAGTTGAGGATTTGGGTCTGGTTCCAGTTAAACGCGGCGGTCCACTTCAGCGCGCCGAACGCGCCCAGGTCCTGGTTGTAGCTGCTGACCAGGTCCAGACCTTTGGTGCGGGTGTCGGCGCCGTTGATAAAGTACTGGCCGCCGGAGGTGGAGTTGATGCCGTTGTTCTGCAACACCTGGGTGACTTCCGGGCCCAGCAAGGTGCCGGTAAGGGTGATGCGGTCACGCAGGTTGATCACGTAGGCATCGGCGGTGAAGCTCAGGCGGTCGGTGGGCGTGAGCGTGAAACCAAGGCTGAAGTTGGTGGAGCGCTCGGGCTTCAACGCCTGCGCGCCTAGCGCCTGGGCCGCCGCCGAGCCCACGGGGAGCACGCCATAGTTGATCGACTGATACACCCCATCGACGACGCCATAGGTGGTGGAGCGCGCACTGAACAGACTGTTGGCCAGGGACGGCGCACGAAAGCCATTGCTCACGGTGGCACGCACCGCGAACTGCGGGGTGAAGTCGTAGCGGGTGGTCAGCTTGCCGCTGCGGGTGGCGCCCACGCCCTCGTTGTAATGCTCATAACGCACCGCCGTGCCAACGTACCAGTCCGGCATGGGGTTGAAACCCACATCCACGTAACCGGCCAGGCTGTTGCGTGACGCGCTGCTTTCTTCGTCCGGTGAAATACCGTTGGTGACCTGTGCCCCGGACGACGCACAGTTACCCGGCGCCACGCAGTAACCGCCATTGGCATAAGACGCGTAATCGCCGGCTTGCACCTCGTAAGTGTCGCGCCGATGCTCGAAGCCATAGGACAGGTCCAAGGGCTTTTGCAGTCCGATGTCGAAGCCACGCTTGAAGTCCAGGTTGGTGGTCAGCTCGGTGGAAATCCAGGTACCGGAGGTGAAGCTGTTCGGCGTGGCTTCGCCCAGGGAAGGGTTCTGGTTGTGGGTGGTGCCCTGCTCCGCTTCGTTGCGCCCATAGGTGGTAGACAAGTCCCAGTCCCACTCGCCCACAGTGCCCTTGCCACCAAACGCCGCCTGGAAGTCGTCCTCGTCGATGTACCAGGTCGGGGTGTACCCGGCCGGGTAACCGTTAGGCCCGGTGGTGATGGTGTTGGTGATGGTCGGCAGACGGAAGTTCTGCCCCTGCTCGGCCTTGCGTCGCGAGTAGGTGGTAAAGGAGTAGAGGCTGAGGCTGTCGTCGATCGGCAACTCGGCGTTGTAGCCCAGGGTCAGCAGGTTGGTCTTGGGCGTACCGTAGCCGCCATAGGTGGACTTGCCCGCCAGGCCATAGGCTTGCTCATAGGTGTAGCCGTTGGCGCTGGCCTTGTTGTCATCGTTCTGGCTGCGCGCATCCAGGGCCAGTTGCACGATGCCGCCGTTGCCGATTTCGAAGCCCTTGTTTAGGCTTTGCTGCACGGTCTGTTTCTTGCCGTCGTAGCCAAGGCCCGCGTGGGTCACCGAGGTACCACGGGTGTCGGCCTTGAGGATCACGTTGATCACCCCGGCGATGGCGTCAGACCCGTATTGGGCAGCCGCACCATCGCGCAGCACTTCGACATGGTCGATGGCGCTGATGGGGATCAGGTCCAGGTCAGCCGGCGCCGCGCCGGTGTTGATGCCGTTGATATTCAAGGTGGCACTGGTGTGGCGGCGCTTGCCGTTGACCAGCACCAACACTTCGGCGGCGCTCAAACCCCGCAGGTTAGGTGCCCGGGCAATGCCGCTGGCGTCCCAACCGGTTTTTTCCGGCAGGGTCAGCGAAGGGATCACCGCGCTCAACGCCTCCATCAATCCGGGCTTGCCGGTGTTTTGCAATTGCCGGGCGCTGACCACGTCAATCGGCACCGGGCTGCTGGTGACCGTGCGCTGCTCGGCGCCACGGTTGCCGGTCACGACGACCGTCGACAAGGTGCTGTCATCCTGGGCCTGGGCTGCTGCGGCGAACAGCGACAGGGTCAGGGTCAGGGTCAGGGTCAGGGTCAGGGCAGCAGTAGGTTGCAGAATTTGCTTCATATCCATTCCCAGCTTTTTCCAAATCGCAAAGTCGGGCAGGCACGCGCCTGGCGCGGCGTGGCCGGTGTTCAAAGGAGCGATGCGGCTTGGGCTAGGTGTGGGGCAAGCGAGGGGTTTGAAGTGGCAACATACGTTGAGCTCCCGTCCAACGACTCTGCGGCGGCGGGATGATTACCCGGTCAGGCGCGCAGAATCTGAATCACGCTGGGTACCATCCGAGGTCAGGGGTAGGCTGTTGGGATCAAACATAACGGAATGGATTTTAAAAATATAATGCTATTTGGGCATAAGCTAATATTCTGTACTTTCATTATTTATAAAAATAATTATTCATAAAAATGATTTTTAATCTGAGCGCGCAGAACGCTCAAAGTGTGGGAGGGGGCGTGCTCCTGATGACTGTGGGCCAGTCAAAATGCACTTGCTGACACGCCCCCACCGCAACGGTAACT
>NZ_BCBO01000020.1:0-21032 GCF_001320835.1 Pseudomonas sp. NBRC 111138
GGTATAACTGCGTCGCCTGTTAGGCCGCCTTCGCGAGCAAGCCCGCTCCCACAGTTTGATTGCGGAGTGTCAGGTAGATAGGTGTCGGCTGGTAGGCCGTTATCGCAGGCAAGCCAGCTCCCACATTTTTGATCGCGGGGTGTCAGGTTGATAGGCGTCGGCTGGCAGGCCATCATCGCAGGCAAGCCAGCTCCCACATTTTTGATCGCGAGGTGCCAGGCCACCATCGGGAGCGAGCCCCCTCCCACATGGGTACTCGGTACAGCCAGGATCATTGAGCCGGTCGCAACAGCTGCATCTGCTGGCGATAATCATCCGTCACCTGCCGCGCCTGGCTGCTGCTGGTGATGACTCTTGGCGTGATCAACACAATCAGCTCCGTGCGGTCCTTGGACTTGCCGGTGTTGCCAAACAACCAGCGCAACCCTGGAATCTTCCCCAGGTAAGGCACGGCGCTGACACTCTCAGCGTTGTCCTGCTTGATCAGCCCACCGAGCAACACCGTCTGGCCACTCTGCACCGCCACCTGGGTGGACACCGAGCGCGTGGAGATACGCGGGTTCACCGGCGTCTCACTGTTCCCCGTCGGGTTCTGGGCATCACTGACCTGTTGCTGGATATCCATGTACACCAGCCCACCCGGATTGATGCGCGGCACCACATCCAGAATCACCCCCGTCTGCACATATTCCACACTGCTCAAGGTGGTGTCGGCGTCCCCGGTATTGACGGTGGTCTGACTGATGGGAATGTTGTCCCCCACCTGGATCTGCGCCGGCTGGTTGTTCATCACCACCAGGGATGGCGCCGACAGCACCTGGGTGCGGCCGTTGGTCTCCAGGGCGTGCAGGGCCACTTGCAGGTTGGAACTGACGAAGGAGTAGAACAACGAGTCCGCCGCCCCCAGCCCTGCCCCGCCACCGCCCAGGGCACCTTGGCTGCCGGAGGCATTGGCCACCGTAGTGCTGGTGGAATTACCGGCCAGGCGGCCCAGGTACCACTGCACCCCCAGGTCCAGTTCGCCGGTGAGCTTGACCTCCAGAATGCGGGTCTCGATCTGCACTTGCAGCGGTGGGTTGTCGAGGCGTTTGATCGCCGCTTCGATTTCCTTCCATTGCGCCGGGCGGGTGCGCACCAGCAGCTGGTTGCTGCTTTTTTGCGCGGTGATGCGCGTGCCCGCCTCGAGGTCGCTGGTGGGCGATGCCTGGGTGTTTTCGGCAGGCTCGGATTCAGGTTCTTCGGCTGCGGGCACCGGGGCGCTGGCCTGCAAACCGGCACTGGTGGATGAGGACAAGGTGGTGGTACGCAACCCCGGCGCTACTTTCGCCGGGGCGTCATCCTTGATCGCGCCATTGCCGTAGATCTGCCGCAGGTACTTGGCCAGATCGCCGGCCTTCATATTGCGCACGTCGTACACATACATCTGCGGCTCGTTGCCGCCGCCCTCGTCGATGGTACGGATCCAGTCGCCCACTTCGCTGAGGTACTGGGGCTGGGAAGAAATCGCCACCACCGAGTTGGTGCGCTCGACCGGCAAGAACCGCAGCATGCCGGCCAGGGGTGTGCCACTGTCCGCGCCGAACATGGCTTGCAGCTCGGGCATCAGCTCGGCCACCGAGGCGCGTTGCAGGCCAAACACCGCCACCGACATGCCCTTGAGCCAGTCCACGTCGAAGGTGTCGATGGTGTCCTGGTAGTTGGCCAGTTCGTCGGGCGTGCCGGCCAGGCTCAGGACATTGCGCGCCGGGTCCACCAACAAAAAAGCGTTTTCACGGGCGAAGGGTTTGAGCAGTTTCTGCATCTCGGTGGCCGAGATATAGCGCAGTGAAAACAGACGTGCCGAGAGGCCGCTGGCCGGTTGCGCCACGCGCATCTGCGGCACCAGCTTGCCCGCCACGGCCTGTTTGGCCGGCAGGATCACATAGCGGTTGCCCTGTTTGATCATGGCGTTGTCGGTCCAGGACAGCAGGGTTTCGAGAATCGACAGCGCTTGCTGTTTGTCCACGGGCTTGGAGGTGGAGAAGCTGACAGTGCCCTTCACGCCCTCGGCGATGCTGTAGTTCTCGTGCAGCAGGTCGCCCATCACGCTGTTGATCACGGCCTCGATGGGCTGATCGGCGAAGTTGAACACGATGTCGCCGACCTGCTCCGGCACGTTTACGGGTGCCGCGGGCTGGCGCACAAACGCTTGATTGCCACGAATGAGCTGGCGCTGCGGCGGAGCCTGGGTGGCAGGTGGAGCGGTTTCGGCCACAGGCGCCTGAAGCGGCGGGCGTTGTGCGCCGGTGCCCTGCAGGGCCTCGTGCAGCAGGTCGTCGTCCGGGTCGAGGGTGTCGGGCAAAGATCCACAGCCGCCCAGGGAGACGGCGGTAGCCAGGCAAAACAGCGAAGTGCGCATATCGATCAAGGGAGAGACTCGCGGGGATGTGAGTTCAGGGGTAACCGCTTACCGTAGAGGCTCAGGGTCTGGGTGCGCCCGTTGAGGGCAAAACGGGCGTATTGCGGGGTCAGGTGTTCCAGGCGCCAGCCGTTGGGCAACGCCTGGCCCAAGCGCACCGTGAGCGTGGGGCCACCGGTTTGCTTGAGCATGGCCATTTGCAGGTTGCCGGTGATCATGATGCCGCTGAGGGTCAGGTTGGCCAGGCTCGCCACCTGGGTTTTACCCACCTCCCGGTCCGGGCGGCGATCCGGGCTGAACAGCGGCGTTTGCCAGGTACCGGCAAGGTCTTGCAACGCTGGCGTGGGAGCGGCCTGCACCTGGAACGAGGGTGGCGCGTGCACCGGTGCATCGGGTAACCACCGGGGGGCGTCGCCGATGCTGCTGAGGATCATCGCCATCAACAGCCCCAAGAGCCCGGCCACGCCGAGCCAGCCCCATTCAAGAGGACGCAAGGGGCCAATCATGGTGCCACCCGCGCCGGTTGCAAGTAGCCGCGCACCAGCAGTTGCACCGCCAGCTTGCCCGCCCCGCCACTGGCTGGCGCCTGTTTGTCGCGACGAATATGCAGCTCATCGACGAACAGAAAAGGCGGCTGATATTCCAGCCCATGCAGGATCGCGATCAGCGGTTCGATGGCGCAATTGAGCGTGAGGCTGACCTTGACCTGACGATAGGGCTCGCTGTCGTTCTGTTCGGGCGTGATCGGTTTGCGCTGGGTGAGGTTGCAGCCGCCGCCGAGGTTGGCGTGGCTGTTGATCAGGTCGGCGAGACGCTGCATCAGGTCGGCGGCGACCACGTCCGGGTCGTCCCCTGGCAACAGGCTGGCGCTGCTGGCCGGGTCTTGCTGTGCTTGCGCCAACTGTTCGCGCAAGGCATCGCCCTGGCGTATGACGCTGGCATAGCGCTGCTGCTGTTCACGCAACTGTTCGGCCTGCTCACCCATCGCCCGCAGCGGCCCGGCGAACCAGCTGTCGATCAACAGCCAATAGGCCGCGCCGAGCACCAACGCCAGGGTCAACAAGGCGGCGCCGCGGCGTTCACGGCGTGTGAGGGGTCGGCGCATCGGCGGCCTCCTGGCGTAAGTGGGCACGCAAGGCAAACTGGTCCTTGCCGCTGCGTGCGTCGGGTTGGATCACCCCTTCGAACTGCGCGTTGTCCAAGCGCTGGCAGCCTTTGATGCGGCTGATCAGGCCACTGGCCTTGGCGCTCTGGCCGGAGAAACTCACCTCGCCGTCCTTGACGTCCAATTGGTCGAGCCAGGTGTCGGCGGGCAGGCAACTGGTCAAGTCATTCAGCAGCGCGGCCAGGGGCGGTTGCGCCCGTTTACGCTGGCTGAGGTACTGCGCCGCGCCACGGGTGTTGAGCAGTTGCTGGCGCAGGGCGTGCACCTGGGCGACCTCGGCTTTTTGCTGTTGGACAGTGGCGTGCATGCTGTCGAGTACCCGCTGGCGGTCGTTGAGCCACAACAGCATCGCCGCGATCAGCAACGCGCCGCACAACCACGGCAGGCTGCGCTGCAATTGCTTGCCGGCAGGCCGCGAACGCGGGCGTAACGGCGCGGGCAGCAGGTCGATACCCAGGCCCGCCACATCCACGCGGTGTGGGTACAGGCCGAGGGCGGCGCAGTCAGTGAGGACCTGGTCAAGGCGCTCGCGCAGGATCGCCACCACCCTCACCTCCAGGTGGCTGGGTGTGCGCCGCTCCTGGCGGGCGACGAAATAGAGCTGCCCGGCGTTGAACGGGGTGTAGCGGTCCAGTTCATAGCCAACCACCTCCACGAGGTTGCGCGCGGCAGCCAGAGGCAGTTGCACGCTTTGCTGCAACACGGCATCAGGAGCAAGCATCAGCACCTGGCGCGCATTGCCTGGCAACACTGGAGCCGTCAGCGGCCAGTGATGAACCTGCTCAGGCGGTTCCTGGAACGCCAGCCACTTCGGCACACAGCCGCGTAACTCCGTGAGCCACAGGCGCCAGCCTTGTTGCAGCAGGCTGCCGCGCCAGTAGCGGGCAATCGGTTCGAGTTGAATCATTCTTGCCACCGCACCACCCGATAGGGCTGTGCGCTGTCCTCCGCAGGGCTCAATAAAAGGGTCAGTCGCAGGCGTGCCTGATAGCCGCCGGGGCGCTCGGCGCGGCTGTCGATTTCCACGACCTGGCCGGGGTCGACGCCCTCGGCGTCCTGGCGTGGCAGGTTCAACGCCTTGCGCATCAGGGGGCTGGCGAATGCCGGAGCGGGCCGGTCGAGGTCGCTCCACAAGGTGATGTGCGGCAGTAGTTGGCTGTAGAGCGCCGGGGTCATGCCGGGAAGTTGACGTACCTCCTCCAGCACCCGAAACGGCGCCAGGCCCTGATGGCGGCGAGTCTCAAGGGCCTTGGCCAACTGCTGGGCCTGAACCGGTGTTGCGCCGCAGGCCAGGGCCAGGCGCGTGAGGTCCTGGGGGGCGGCGTTGACCAGGTACAGCTTGCCGCGCTCACTGCGCACACTGACCTGCAAGCGGGCGTCGTCGAAGGTCAGCGCAATAGAACGCCCGTCCGCCACCCACTGCCCTTGCGCCATGACCTCTGCGATACCGGCCTGGGCGGCCAACAGTGTCTGAGTGTGCTGGCGCAGCCACAGCGCCTGGCGACTTTGCAGTTGCACCCACCCGGCCAGGCCACCCAGCAATACGCTGAGCAAGGCCAGCACCCACAGCACCAGCAACAGGGCCGCACCTCGTTGGCGCTTCATTCTTCGCTGCTCGCGCTGGACAGGTTCAGGCGCAGCGCAACCACTTGGGCGACCCATGGCACCGGCCCGTCGACGGAGGCGTCGATGCGCACCGCTGTGGGCAGGCGCCGGGGCCAGGGCCACGGGCTCAACCAGTCGGTGGGCTGGCCCAGTGGCGAGACACCGCGATAGCTGAACTGCAGCGCCTCGACGTCATGCAAAAGCACCTGCGGCTCATCGCGCTGCGCGTTGGCGTGGGAGGCCCTCTGCGAAAAAGCCACCTGCAGATCCTGCCCGACCCGTTGCAGGGTAAAGCGCTGGATACCCCCGCCCAATACACCGGGCAAGGTCGCCACAAACTGCAAACGTTCAGGCATGCCGATAAAAAAACCTTCGGCCTGGCTGTCATCGTCAGTGAGCTTTAGCGGCAGCGCCTCGCTGATCGAGGTGCGCAAAAACTGTTGGGCGGCGCGCATTTCATCCAGGCTGACGGTGTAGGCCTGGGCCTTGGCCACCGCCCGATTGGCCCCCAGCAACGCTGCGCTCACCAGCAGCAACAACACCGACAGCAAGCTGAGCACCACGAGCACTTCCAGCAACGTGAAGCCCTGCTCCCGGCGCTTCACAGGCGCGCCTTCAAGGTGCTGAAGTGCGCCTGATGCGCGCCTTCACGCACGTTAAGGTCGAGACGAAACAGGTGCGGCTGTTGGCGGGTACTGGTCAATTGCCAATGGATACCCTCGAGTTCGCCTTGGCGGGTTCCCTCCGTCAGCGGGCCGGCGGCTTCCTGGTCCAGCACCGTGAGCGCGGCATGGCTGAGGCGGTCGCTGCGGGCCACCTGGGACAAGGCGCGCGCGCTCTGGCCGAAGGCAACCAGCAACACGCTGCTGCACACCGCCATCAACGTCAGGGCGGCGAGCATTTCCAGCAAGGTGAAACCGGCCTGGTGCTTCATGGCAGCGCCTTGAACTGCACACTGCCGGTAAGCCAGCCAATGTCGATACGCCAACGACGGCTACCGTTGGCCAGCAGCAGGTTACCGCCGGTAGAACTGCCGTCGGGATAGAACACCACGGCCGCCCCGGCCTGCTCGGCACTGTGCAAGGTCACTTGCACCTGCGCTGGCCACTGCTGTGACGCACGCCCTGGAGCCTGGAACGAGCGGCCCTGGAGGTCGAATTGAGTGCGCGCCACCTGGCCGCTGACGATGGCGCTCGCCCGCGTGGCGCGCAGCGCCTCGACCATCTGCGCGACCACCCGGCGCTCCTTGGCCACCTGCAGCCCTTGCCGTACACCCAGCCCCAACAACCCCGCCGCAATGCCGATCAATAGGATGACCACCAGCATCTCCAGCAGGGTAAAGCCTCGCTGGGCCACGGGCGGGTTATTCCCAGTTGCCCAGGTCGGCACTGTAGCCCTCGCCGCCGGGTTGGCCGTCCTGGCCGTAGAAGATCAGGTCGAAGGCACCGTGCTCACCGGGGAAGCGATAGCCGAACCCATGGCCGAACGGGTCTTTCAACTCCGAAGGCTTGGCGTAGGGGCCGGCCCAGTTGGACGCACTGGCCGGCTTGTCGAGCAGCTGTTGCAGGCTGTTAGGCGGCGCACCCACGTCCAAGGCGTAGCTGTCGATCTTCATGCTCAAACTGGCCAGTTGCGCCTTGCCCGCGCCGTACTTGCCCTTGTCCACATTGCCACCGACCTGGCGCACCACAATGGTCGCGACAATGCCCAGCAGCACGATCACCGCCAGCATTTCCAAGAGGGTGAAGCCGCCTTGGCGGTGTCGGGTTTTCATCGGTTCTGCTCCTTGAAAGTTCATATATGGCTGGTGAGGCTCATCAACGGCAGCATGATCGCCAGCATGATCACCGCCACCAGCACCGCCATGACCACGGTCAGGGTCGGCACCAGTGCCGCGAGCAAGCGTTCGATGGCGCGCTTGGCCTCGACGTCGAAGATGTCGGCGACCTTGAGCAGCATGCTGTCCAGTTCACCGGCCTGTTCACCGACTTCGATCATGTGCAGTGCCAACTCAGGTAGCAGCGGCTGGCGGCCGAACGCATCGGCCAGGGTGCCGCCGCCTTTGACCCGTTGCGCTGCCAGCGCCACTTGCGCCTGGAGCGCACGGTTGCTGCAGACTTGCCGGGCGATCACCAGCGCGGGCAGCAGCGCCACGCCGTTGCTGAGCAACGTGCCGAGGGTGCGGGTCAGGCGGGCGGCTTGCACCCGTTGCAATAGCGGGCCGATCACGCGGATGCTCAGCAGGTGACGGTCGTAACGCTCACGGCGAAGGGGGTCGCGCAGGCGCCCCGCCAGGATCCATGCACTGATCGACAACCCGGCCAGCACCACCAGGCCATAGGCGCCGAGGAACTCGCCGAGCGCCAGGATCACCTGGGTGATCATAGGAATCGGTACGCCCAGGTCTTGGAAAATCGGCACGAACTGCGGCACCACATAGGCCAGCAACAACGCCAGGGAACCCAGTACGCCCACCACCAGAAACGCCGGGTAGATCAGCGCATTGATCACCTCGCCGCGCAGCAACTGGCTACGCTCCAGGTAGTCGCTGAGCTGGCGCAGGGTACCTTCCAACGCCCCGCCGGCTTCACCGGCGCGCACCATGCTCAGGTACAGCGGGGAAAACGTGCCGCCCTCCTCCTCCAGCGCCGCCGACAGCGGTTTGCCGGCCTTGACCTGGTCGCGGATACGCTCGATCAAGGCCCGCACCTGAGGATGGCGGGCTTGCTTGAGCAACAGGTTTAAAGCGCGTTCGAGGGGCTGGCCGGCGCCCAGTAGCGTGGCCAATTGCTGGGTGAAACTCACCAGCGCTACGCCCTTCAACTGCCCACGTGCCTGGCGCAACAAGGGGCCGCTGGCCGTTTCGATGTGCAGCAACAACCACCCGCGCTGATGCAAGACGGCGACAGCGGCCGCTTGGTCAATGGCCTGCAACGTGCCGCTCTGGGCCACGCCCTGGCTGTCCAGGGCGCGGAACTTGAACAGGCTCACGCGTCATCTCCACGGGTGACACGCAACACTTCCTCCAGGGAGGTGACACCGGCCAGGGCCTGGCGCAAACCGTCTTCATACAAAGTGCGCAAACCGGAGCGGCGGGCGGCGTGCTCGAGGCTGGCGGCGTCGGCGTGGCCCATCAGCAGGCCACGCAACTCGTCGTTCATTACCAACAACTCAGTGAGGGCGCTGCGGCCGTGATAGTCACCGCGGTAAAGCAGGATCGGACGCTGCTCGGTCAGGCGATCCAGGCCGTGCTCCTTGATCAATTCCGGCGGGGCCTGGAAGGCCACGCGCGTGGCAGGGTCCAGGCGCCGCACCAGGCGCTGGGCGAGAATACCGCTGACCGTGGAGGCAATCAGGTAGCTCTCCACGCCCATGTCCAGCAAGCGCGTGATACTCGCAGCGGCGCTGTTGGTGTGCAGGGTCGAGAGGACCAGATGGCCAGTGAGTGAGGATTGGACGGCAATGCGGCAGGTTTCCAGATCGCGGATTTCGCCGATCATGATCACGTCCGGGTCCTGGCGCACGATGGCGCGCAGCGCTCCGGCAAAGTCCAGGCCGATGGCGGGTTTGACCTGGATCTGGTTAATCCCTTCAAGCTGGTATTCCACCGGGTCTTCCACGGTGATGATCTTGCGTTCAGCGGTGTTGAGCTGCGACAACGCGGTATAAAGTGTGGTGGTTTTGCCCGAGCCCGTAGGCCCTGTGACCAACAGGATGCCGTGGGGCCGCGCCAATAGATCCTGGAAGGCCGCCAGGCGCGGGCCGTCGAAGCCCAGGCTGGGGAAATCGAATTGCACGGTTTGCCGGTCCAACAGGCGCATCACCACCGACTCGCCAAAGCTGGTGGGCACCGTGGACACCCGCAGGTCCAACGCTTTGCCCTGGATGCGCAGCATGATGCGCCCGTCCTGGGGCAGGCGTCGTTCGGCGATGTCCAGGCGCGCCATGATCTTCACCCGCGAGATCACCGCCGCCGACGAACTGGCAGGCGGTGCTTCGGCGTCGTGCAGCACGCCATCGATGCGGTAGCGCACCTTGAGTTGGTTTTCGAAGGGTTCGATATGGATATCCGAGGCGCGCTGTTCCACGGCGCGCTGCAGGATCAGATTGACCAGGCGAATCACTGGCGCTTCGGAGGCCATGTCCTTGAGGTGTTCGATGTCCTCCAGCACGCCGCCCTGCTCATCGAGGTTTTCGATCAGGCTGCCCATGGCGGAACGGCCCTGGCCGTAATAGCGCTCGATCAGCGTGTCGACTTCATTATGCGAACCGACGGCCAGCCAGACCGGCACCTCACAGGCATACGCCAGGGCCTGGAACGGATACCACTGCGCCGGGTTGGCAGCCATTACGCGCAACCCGCCCTGATGCCAACCCATCGGCACTAGCTGGTAATGGCGCATAAAGCGCTCGGTGAGCACGGGAAGCGGGTCAAGCAACGGCGGCGCCGCGTCGGCCACCAGTAGTGGCGCATCCAGCAAATCGGCCCAGGCGCGAGCCAGTTCGACTTCGGACACCAGGCCCAGGCGCGTGAGTAAACCGAGCAGGTCGCCAGGCTCAGTGGATAAACGCTGGGCGCGTTCCAGATCAGCGATTTTGAGCCCGGCGTGCTGCATCAGCCACGCGCACACTTGGTCGGTGTGCGGGATCTGCATCTTGCAAGCATCGATGGGCGCTGAGGACATCATTGAGGAATATCTAACGTTGCGAAAAGTATGGCTATTTAGAACTACCGAACAATGCCATTAGTTCGCCATAGCCCAGGCAGGCGTTAGCCGGGTGTATCGACTGGAAGTTATAGCCCTAGTTCCGGATGAGGGGGTAATTAAATACAAAACATTGCCAAATGCACTGATTTAGAGCGTTAGCAGCCAATAGCCACTAGTTGCAATTAGCCATAACGACGGGTCATTCAGGTGCTCTCTCTTTCAATTAACTGACAGTGCAAAAGATTCAAGCGCTCAACTTCCTCATCGGTGGCTAATACGCCCAGACTTTGCAGGACGCGTGTGGCAGCGAGTACACCAATCTCCAACGCGGGTGGCTGGAGGGTGCTGAGGCTGGGCAGCAACATATGGGCAAACGGGTAGTCGCCAAATCCCAATACGGCGCAGTCCTGGGGGATGCTCAGCCCGGCGCGTTGACCGGCCAGCAAACCACCGGCGGCGAGGTTATCGTTGGCGAAGAAAATCGCGTCGGGCGTGATCGTCTGCCCCATCAGCGCGTCCATGGCCTGCTTGCCAGCTTCGAAGGGCGCACGGTCGGCGTCCGGCACAAAGACCCACGGCTGCACACCCAACTCGGAGAGGGTCGCGGTAAACCCATCGCGCCGCTCCAATGCGCTGAAGTCGCCCACTGCACTGTTTTGTACGAAGGCGATGCGCCGATAGCCTTTGCCATGCAAGTAGCGAGCGGCGGTGACGCCCACTTCATAATGAGAAAAACCCACTTGCAACGGTGCGCGTTCCGGCACGTAGTCCCAGGTTTCGACGATCGGTATATCTGCCTCGGTGATCATCTTCTCGGTGCCAGGGCTGTGAAAGCGGCTGGTCAGCACCAGCGCTGCCGGCGACCAGCCGAGAAAGGCACGCACCGCACTTTCCTCCTGTTCGATGCTGAAATAGCTGGAGGCCAGCAACAGCTGGTAGCCGTGACGACTGAGGGTGTCGCTGAAGCCCTGCAGCGTATTGGCAAAAATCGGCCCCGAGATATTCGGAATCACCATCGCGACGATTTTGCCTCGCGCAGAGGCCAAGCCACCGGCCACCAGATTGGGCACATACCCCAATTGCGCCACCACCTCGGCGATACGCTCGCGGCGCTCGGGCGAGACCTGTTCAGGTTGGTTGAAGTAACGCGACACGGTAATGGCCGACACCCCGGCCTGGCGTGCCACGGTGTTCAGGGTGACGCGTCCGGCGCCCCGGCGTTTGCGCGGTGGGTGTTCGCTCACGAAATAGCCCTATAAAAAAGGAATATAAAACTAATTTTTTAGTATTTGACGCTCTAAACGGCCCGCTTCAATAATGCCGATGTTAGCGCTAACAAAGCGCGCTGTCTGCTACTCGCTCGAGCGAATGCCCAAGACATGTTCACAGGCGCTGACGGTCGCAGAACCGCAGCGGACCAGGGTATTTTTTCGAGCGGGCACAGCATGCATAACTTTCCACGGCACACCCATTTGTTGCTTCTGGCCGGCCTCAGCGCCTTGCCCGTCTGCGGCGCTGTTGCGGCTGATGAGCAGGAACCCACGCTCCAATCCGTGACAGTCACCGCTACCCGCCGCGAAGAATCGCTGCAAAAAGTCCCGGTGGCCGTCTCGGTGCTCGATGGCGAGCAACTGGAGCGTGACAATCGCAACGGGGTGGCGAGCATCGCGCAGCAGGTGCCATCGCTGAACTTTCGCACCGGTGCTTCGAACAAGGACACCTCATTGTTCGTGCGCGGCGTGGGCACCATTTCTACCTCGCCTGGGGTGGAGCCCACTGTGGCCACGGTGATCGACGGCGTGGTCTATGCACGCCCCGGCCAGGCCACCCTCGACCTGCTGGACCTTGAGCGCATCGAAGTACTGCGCGGCCCGCAAGGCACGCTGTTCGGCAAGAACGCCTCGGCCGGCGTGCTGAATATCACCAGCAAGGCGCCGACGGCCCAGACCCACGGGTTTATCGATCAGTCGTTCTACAGCGGCAATGAAAGCCGCACGCGCTTCGGCATCGGCGGCAGCCTGGTACCGGAGGTACTCAAAGGCTCGATCAGCACCTTGTTCGGCAGCTACGACGGCAACGTCGACAACCGCCATAACGGTCAGGAGGTCAATGGCTACAACCACAAGGGCGTTCGCGGCAAGCTGGAGTTCACGCCCAACGACGACGTGAAGCTGACCCTGATCGCCGATTACATGCAGTCCCACAATGACGCGCCCAATGGTGTGGTCAGCAAGTCCCTGAACCCGGCGTTCAGCAATGCCTTGAGGCCGGTGCGCGCCTCAAGCGACAACCGCGATATCAACACCGATACCCGCAGCCATGTGCAAGACACCAACAAGGGCCTGTCGGCACAGTTGGACTGGAACCTGGGCGACTACACCCTCACCTCGATCACCGCCTGGCGCGGCTGGGACAACATTCAATATCAGGATGGCGACCGTCTCGGCACGGTCACCGCCGCATTCCCCGGCACCGCTGACAAGGGCGACCTGGCGTTCGACCAATACTCCCAGGAGCTGCGCCTGGCCTCGCCCAAAGACGAGTTCCTGGAGTACGTCGGCGGCCTGTTCTACATGCATGGCAAGGATGAGGAGACCTATCAGCGCACCCTCACCACCACGACGCGGGTCGATAGAGGCATTGCCGACTACAGCACCACCAGCGACAGCTACGCGGTGTTCGGCGAGACCACGCTCAACTTCACCTCGCGCTTTCGCGGCATCGCCGGGTTGCGTTACACCCATGACGACTTGAAGTACGACCATCGCCGCGTGTCCACCTCTGCCACTACCGTCAGCGGCATTCAACCGGCGACATCGAGTTCCGGTTCGGTAGACGAGGACGGTTGGTCCGGGCGGCTGGGCGTGCAGTACGACATCAGCGACACCGTGACCAGCTACCTCACTTACTCGCGCGGCTACAAAGGCCCGGCCTATAACGTGTTCTTCAACATGCAGCCGCGCGACACTGACGCGCTCAAGCCGGAGACTTCCAATACCTGGGAAGCCGGAATCAAGGCCACTGCCTGGAACAACCGCCTGACCACCAACCTGGCGGTGTTCCACAGTGACTACGACAACTACCAGGCCAACTTTTTCGACACCGTCGCCGGCCAAGTCGTGACACGCCTGATCAACGCTGGCAGCGTCAGCACCGAAGGCGTCGAGCTCGATTACGCGTTGCAAGCCACCCAGCAACTCAAGCTCTCCGGCGCCCTGGCCTATACCCGGGCGCGCATCGATCAGTTCGCGTGCCCGCCAGGCGCGGCGGCGACCTGCAACGTCAATGGCAAGCCACTGCCGTTCAGCCCGGACTGGAAAAGCTACGTGCGCGCCGACTACAGCATCCCTCTGGATAACGGCCTGGATATCGAACTGGGCACTGACTACAGCTGGCAGAGCGAAGTGCAATACGACATCAGCCAGAACCTGAACACCAAACAAGGCGCCTACGGCATCTGGAACGCCAGCGTGGCCCTGGCCGACTACACCAATGGCTGGCGCGTGGCGCTGTTGGCGAAGAACCTCGCCGACAAATCCTACTCACCGCTGCTAGCCAGCGGCGGCAACTACATCTACCGCGCCGTGCCTCGTGACGATGAGCGTTACTTCGGCGTGCAACTGCGCAAGGATTTCTAGCATGAGCCGTCAACTCAAACTCGGCGCCTTCCTGATGGCTACCGGGCACCACGTGGCCGCCTGGCGCCACCCCGACGTACCGGCGAATGCTGGCCTGGACTTCGCCCACTACAAGCATTTGGCACGGGTGGCGGAAGCGGCGAAGTTCGACGCACTGTTCGTGGCCGACAGCATCGCCGCCGCCACCGGTGAGGTCGCCAGCCAGATGGCGCGTTCGGATCATTTCGAGCCGCTCACCCTGCTTTCGGCCCTCAGTGCCGTGACCGAGCATATCGGCTTGATCGCCACCGCCACCACCAGCTACAACGAGCCGTACCATGTAGCGCGCAAATTCGCCTCGCTGGATCACCTCTCCGGCGGCCGCGCAGGGTGGAACCTGGTGACGTCGGATAACGCGGCCGAGGCGCTGAATTTTGGTCGTGACGAGCACCTGGGTCACGCCGAACGCTACAGCCGCGCACGGGAATTTCATCAGGTGGTGACGGGGCTGTGGGACAGCTGGGACGAAGACGCCTTCGTGCGCGACAAGGCCAGCGGGCGCTATTACGAGCCAAGTAAACGCCATGTGCTGGACCATGTGGGCGAACACTTCCAGGTCAAAGGCCCCCTGAACGTGGCGCGCTCGCCCCAGGGCCAGCCAGTGATCGTGCAGGCCGGCTCCTCGGAAACCGGCCGTGAACTGGCCGCGCAGACCGCCGAAGTGGTGTTTACCGCGCAGACCTCACTGGCCGACGCGCAGGCCTTCTACAGCGACCTCAAAGCTCGCCTGGGCCAATACGGGCGCGAGGCCGATTCGCTGAAAATCATGCCGGGCGTGTTTGTGGTGGTGGGGCAAACCGAAGCCTTGGCCCAGGCCAAATTCGAAGCGTTCCAGGCGCTGGTCGAACCCAAGGTGGGGGTGGCGTTGCTGGGGCGCATGTTGGGTAATTTCGACCTGTCCGGCTACCCCCTCGATGGGCCGCTGCCCGAGTTACCCTTGACCGACAGCGGTCAACGCAGCCGCCAGCAACTGCTGAGTGAACTGGCCCAGCGCGAACACCTGACATTGGCGCAACTGGGCCGACGCATTGCCGGTGGACGCGGTCATTACAGCTTGATCGGCACGCCGCTGCAGATCGCCGATGAACTGCAGCGCTGGTTCGAAGAAGGTGCGGCGGATGGCTTCAATATTCTGGTGCCGCACTTGCCGGGCGGGCTGGAGGATTTTGCCGGCCTGGTCGTTCCTGAGTTACAGAGGCGCGGTTTGTTTCGGCGCGAATACACCGGCACCACACTGCGCGAAAACCTTGGTTTGGTGCGCCCGGTCAGCCGTTTCAAGAAGACGCGATCATGAAGCCGCAGGTAAGGCGGCAGCCAGAACGGCACTGCCGCAAACACCCCGTACAAGCCAGAATGTGCCGAACTTACAAATCTCCACGATGAACAACATGTACCTTATTGCCATCTGGATCACGCAAGTATGCGCCGTAGTAACCTTCACCATACTGCGGACGTAAGCCGGGCATTCCCTCATCCGATCCGCCCGCATGAAGCCCGGCGGTATAGGCAACGTCTACCGCATCTGGAGAGGGAGCCGAGAAAGCGACCATGCTGCCATTCCCTGCCCTGGCTTCGTTGCGATCATAAGGGCTGTACACATAAAAGCGAGGAAGAGCGCTATCTGGCTTGACCCAGCATGCCGACGTCGGTCCACCATCAGGAGTTACGGTGCGGCGACACAGCCCCAGCGGGATCAGTACAGCGTCGTAAAAAGCGGCAGCCTGATCAAGATCATTTGTTCCAACAGTGATGTGACTGAACATCCGCGACCCTCCTTTGTTTTTGATGCGAGGGATTCTATCTTGCCTTTCAGGCAGAAGGTTACACAGTCACCATTGGCGGCTGAAAGACAGATACCCGGCCTGGCGACACTCCCCAGATAAGGTCCGAGCCCATTGTCATTGCTGAATCCTGAAGGAACTCATATAAAGGTTTCGGCCGAACCATGGCGTTCGATTCTCGGACGTCCGCTAAGATAAGGCAGTCGGATCTCATCTCATTCACAAAGCTGAGCGTGGATTACTTTCGCTTAGCGGATGATCGGCGGTAGGAGACGACAGTCTCAGATTATCGAACATCAGGGATCACTAAGAGCCTGCTTAGGCTGAGCCTCATGACCGCCATGGCGGCATCATTGAGAGCTTCCAGCGAAATCACCGAATCGTTTTGCGCGGGTTTAGCGCAGGCACAAAAAAGCCGATCTAGCCAATCGACTTAACTAACTGATTTTAATCATGAATAATGGTCTTGACGGAGTGATTCGAACACTTGCCTCCTAGCAACCCATGCTGGCGGGAGTCCTGAAAAGCCTTTAATACCAACACCTTACGTGGGCGCCCACTGCAATCGACGCCTAACGATGCCGGACAAAGATTCACGAATCCCCGCAAAACTCCCTACAGGCTTTCTGACAGAAAGTCCCTGCGCCCCGGCGTCCTGCCGAACGAATACCAAACTCAATCTCGCAAGAAAAAGCCCGCACGCGGCGGGCTCATTTGATGTTGACGAGGCTATTCCGCAGACAGCTCCTTCATGATCAGCGGTGCCAGTGCGGTCTTGGCAAAATAGAGAGAGGCTGGCGGCGACAGGTGACCGTAGTCAAACGTCACCAATCCTGTTTTCCGATCATCGCCAAGGTAAGTCATGCAACCATCTGCATTGCAAAACGCCCCCAGCGCCGACAGATATTCAAACCCACCAGCACCACCAGCGTACTTGGAGGCCAGCGCCCTGTCGGTGTCGAAGGATGCAGGCAGCAGATTTTCTTTAGTCCGGCGCGGCGTGTTGTTCCAAAACTTGCGCACAACCAACTGATTCAGGAACTGGTCATAGCGCGGCACTGGACCAACCACAATTACATTTTTGACCCCAAGCGCCTTGGCCCTTGCTGTAAGGTCGATCAAATTATTCTTTGTGTCATGCTGTTCAAGTTGGGCAATTACAAGTACCTGTGGCTTTTCCTTTGCCATCACCTCAAAGGCGAACTCATTGGAGCGGTCGCAGTACTTCAAGCCCCCTGTAGCGGTCCCCGGCAAGTTCGCCTCACAGCCAGAGCTTGCCACCTGCAATATGGATACGGAGGGCGGGAGCGTCTTGCTCAGGCCGTAATAGTATTGCTGGGCGTGGGAGTCTCCCCAAAGCATGACCTTTGTGTCAGTGGTCGGCACATAGCATTCGGTGCTGATCTGCTTGCGCGGCTCCATTGTGAAGCCGCCGGCACGGTAACGCTCGATGTCAAAGAAGTCACAGCCGAACCGATAGCCCTCGATAATCCCCTGGTTAGTGAAGTAGGCCCAAGCCGGCAGGGAGTTTTCGAAATACTGCGCGTAGCTCTCGCGATCCTTGAGGCCGACTGATAGCCCAGGGCGATTCATGAGACCATTTTTGACAAACGTCACAGCACCAACGGCAGCAACAGTCAGGCCCAGCGCCAGCAATAGCCCTGTTTTTGGGACTCGCAGCTTGGCGTTTCTGAAAGGTACTTCCACATACTTATAGGTGCCGTAGGCCAGCAACGTACTGGCGACCACAGCAAGTACGCCGCTGATTATGCTCAGCTCCTCGGCGCCAAGAATCCGGATGTAAGTGATTACCGGCCAATGCCACAGATAAAGCGGGTAGCTGATCAGGCCAATCCACACCATCGGGCGGCTCGCCATGACCTTCCTGTTCAACCAGGCATTCGGACCGGCCATGATCATCAGCGCAGAACCTGAGACCGGCAGCAATGCCCAGAACCCTGGGAAAGCCTTGTACTTGTCCACGACTACAACTGATGCGATCAGCAGCACTGCCCCGGCAATCGATACCAGATTTCGAACTTGCGCAGAGCCCTGGATCTTGTCGGCAGTAGAGGGGCGGAACACCGTGATGTAGGCAATGATGCTGCCGCACAAAATCTCCCAGAACCGATACTGCGGCATATAGAAGGCTGCTGACGGGTTCGTCCCCAGCTTATGCACATCGGCGCCCAGGGAAATGACCGCGAGCAAGACGATTACAGGCAGGACCGCAGAGCGCCAGCGCCACATGACCCAGGCTGCAATGGGGAACAAGATATAGAACTGTTCCTCGACTCCCAGCGACCACAAATGGAGCAATGGCTTAAGCACTGACGATGTGTCGAAGTATCCGGCCTCGCGGTAAAGGACAAGGTTTTGAATAAACCCGATACCGCCCGCGACATGCTTACCCAACATCTTGAATTCGCCAGCCATCAGCGTGAACCAGCCAACCGCGTAGCAAGACACCAAGACAAGAATAAGCGCGGGGAAAATTCGCTTTACGCGGCGCTGGTAAAAGTCCAGAAAACTAAACGCTCTTGAATCTAACCCTTTGAAAATAATGCTGGATATCAAATATCCAGAAATAACAAAGAAAATATCAACGCCAATAAAACCACCACGCATGAAAGATGGGAATGCGTGATATAGAACAACTGAAAGTATTGCAAAAGCCCGGAGACCATCAATATCCGGACGGTACTTCAAATGGTCATGAGCTTTCGTGTTGCCACTCACTGACGACCCTCTTGCATCCTTGAGTAGCGGAGCCTTCACATTCATTACAGTGCAATTCCATTGGCAGACCTTCGCTACAAGTGTGAAGCGAAGCTCAATGTTCGTTGGCCTCAACTGGCCAATCTGGTCGCGCATGGTACTGCTGGCGGATAGCCCGCCGCAACCTTCGCCCAGTGTTAGAGGCTAAGGCCAACAGTGCTGGAGTGTCAGGCAACAGCCACATAAAGCAAGATCGCCAGCGGTGCTTGCTTAATAAGGACGCATCAACACTTAGCCCCGGGAAGCGCGATAAAATACCGTTCGAATTTCTGTCGTGACCGTGTTCAGGTACGAGCCCTGAACGTCGAGTATCCAGCTGCATCAGCCTAACTGCCGCCAGAGAAAGCGCGCCTATTCCATTAACTCGAAAACATTGGGCCCCGTACATCACGCTCATCGATGACAGTACCCTGACGCCGTTTGTGCGTGGCCAGCAGAAGCCAACCAAGGACGGCGCAAGGAAAGGTCAAACCAGGCGTATCGAACAAGACGGCGAATATCGCCCTACAAGGAGTCGTCGGATTTTTGAATCCGTACCACCGCAAGGGCGGGATACAGAAAGCGGCTATGGCTGGAAAGCGTGCCAGTGATATCGATGATGGAAGAAGAGAAATCCAGCAGGAAACCTTATCCGCTGTCATTGGATGACCAGTCAATGCTGTTCGCCGAGCTGCCGGACCACCTGTTGAGGATGGCCCTCTCTAAGGTGGACATTGGATGCCGGAAACAGGAAGTCTGCAAATTGCGGTGGGATTGGGAAATACGGGTACCGGCGTTGAGCACCAGCGTGTTTCTGATACCTGCCGGGTTCGGCGGGCGAAGTGAGAAAGCCGGGGTGAAGAATGACGATGAACGCCTGGTGATCCTGAACAAGGTGGCCATGTCGATCATCGACAATCAGCGCGGTCTGCACAAAGACCTGGTGTTCCCCTACGGGAAGGCAGATCAGTTCGGGCCAACGGTAATGCATCGCATGAATGACTCGGTCTTGAAGAAAGCCAGGGTGCGCGCATAGCGGAAAGTCGGAGACGGCCTACAAGGCGCCGACACACCCGCGGTTCAGATTGATCAGGATTCACGACCTGAAACACACCTTTGGCAGAAGACCACGTGCAGCAAGCGTGACAGAGGTAGATCGCAAAGCGTTATTGGGGCATAAGAACGGCAGTATTACGAGCCACTATTCCACCCCGGTGTTGCAGCATCTGATTGAGGCTGCGAACAAAGTGTTGGCAACTGACTCTCGCGAGCCAGTGCTGACCGTTTTGAGGAGGAAATCGAGATGATCCCCCGCAAAGTGCCTACGTATGAAAAAGCCGAACAGGTTCGAGTTCGGCTAAGTCATTGAAAAATATGGTCGGGACGGAGTGATTCGAACACCCGCCCCCTAACACCCCGTGTACGCGGACACCTCTACAGGCCGCTAAACACAAGGCTTCGCGCCTGGCGCTCGCTGCAACGATGCCTAAGAGTGCGGAACCGTAACTCACGAAGTCTCTTGTAAAGTCACTGAGCCTATTTAGGCTCCCTCCGGCGTCCTGCAGACCTAACACAAAATTCAAACACGAGAGAAAAAGCCCGCACGCGGCGGGCTTAACATCAGCAACGCAACTTGGTCGTTATCTTTGCGCCTGGCTCTCAGGATCCGCCAGTGCCCTATTGATAATCGGCATCAGATCCTTCGCCATAAATTCAGAACCCTTCGCAGACAGGTGATCGTCATCACGGTACATCATCTGGCCGTCGATCATGGCCCAGCACCATTCGGCGTCGCACAGCTTCGCCTGCGTATCAAACAGCGTCACTGCCGGAAAGTCTTTCATGACCCTGGCAACTACTTCTTTGTATTCTTTGTTTCGAGAGTCCACTTCTGCCCGAGATATAGCGCACGGGCTCTTAACCTTGTTGGTCAAACGTAATGGACGACTATCAACGCACGACATCGGAGAGAAGCCAAGCTCAGGAATATCCAATACGAACACCACCTGCTTGCCCGCTTTGGCGAGCATCGTGAAGGTGTTTCTCATACCGGCCTCGAAGACTGCTGCGTAATCTGTCACCTCCGGATGGCCGACTAGCTCCAGGACTCTATCGTGATGGATTAGATCATCTCCCTCATGGTAACCGTTACCGGTCAGGTACATGGGGCCCCGGGACGACAACACAACTGTTTTTACAGACTCCGTATTGACTGCCAACTCGATTGCCTTGTTGATGTAGGTCGAGCACCAATCACGGACGCCTCTCGGGTGAGATGTGACGTTATAGAACGACGTGCATCCGGAAACTCCGATGTTTAGAAGGTTTTTATTTTCCTTTGCCATGGCTTCGGACAGCCCGAGGCGAATATGGTCACTGTGGGAGTCGCCAATCAACATAGCCGATGGGTCACCCTCCCGAGTCATTGAGCAATGATCAATGGGCCAGAACGCGGGGTAGGCCTTTCGGCAAGTTTCGTTCGCCAGATCGCCCCAGTTGAATTGGCTGTTATTGCTGGCAAGTTCTTGAACGCGAAAAGGCAGGCCATCGCGCGCAAATGTGGCGTATCCAACGCCGCCCAAACACAGCATCACACCCCAAAGCAGCGTTGGTTTCAGTGCAGTTTGTGCACCAAATCGAATCGGGCTTTCGATAAAACGATAAGTGAGCCAAGCAAGCAGAACGCTCAACAGAACACCGGCAACCTGTATTTCCCAGGATGGGACAGCGGATTCCATAATTCTGGCGAACGAAAGAATCGGCCAATGCCAGAGGTACAGCGGGTAACTGATCACGCCAATGAAGAGCATGAATCGATTGCTCAGAAGGGTTCGGTTCACCAATGCGTTGGGACCCGAAAAGATCAGCATCGCGGTGCCAATTACGGGCGACAGAGCCCACCAGCCAGGGAAGATGTCACCGCTTTTTAGGAATGCTACC
>NZ_BCBO01000021.1:0-26189 GCF_001320835.1 Pseudomonas sp. NBRC 111138
GCAAGAGCAAGAGCAAAAGCGGCTCGCTTCGCATCGTGGTTACGGTTGGCAGTGGCTACAAAAGTTGTGTAGATACCCATGCCCATGAAAGGCCAGGCATACATAACCACTGCATCGCAGTTTGCGCTGCACGTTCATTTACCGATGCTGCTCACGCAGGCGTTCTGCTCGTCGCCTTGCAGGTATGGCATCAATAGGGGCGCCATGCCTTTGAGCACCTGCACCGGCAGCGCCGAGGTGAAGGTGAAACCCTGCGCCGAACTGCCGGGCACGAAGGCGGTGAGCGTGCCGAAGTGGCGCTCGCCGATATAAAACACAAAGGTGGCGGTGCGGTTGATCGCTTTGGAGCTGAGAATGCGCCCGCCGGCACCGATGGCTTCGATACGATTATCGCCAGTGCCGGTCTTGCCGCCCATGGCCAACGGTGTGCCGTCGGCGTGTTTGAAACTGCCGGCGACGCGTTTGGCGGTGCCGGCATCGACCACCTGGGAGAGCGCGCCGCGCAGGGCCGTCGCCACCTCGGAAGGCATCACTCGGCGGGCGCGGTCGGGGGCATTGATCAGGCGGGTGTCATAGGGCGTGCCGGCAGCAAAGTGCAGGCTGTCAATGCGCAGCACCGGAATGCGTACGCCGTCATTGAGGATGATGCCCATCAACTCGGCCAGCGCTGCCGGGCGGTCGCCGGAGCTGCCGATGGCGGTCGCCAACGATGGCACCAGATGGTCAAACGGATAACCCACGGCTTTCCAGCGCTGATGAATATCCAGAAACGCTTCGATCTCCAGCATGGTGCGGATACGCCCGTCGCGGGCGCTCTGATGGCGGCTTTTGAATAACCAGCTGTAAACCTCCTGGCGTTCGAACTGACTGGCTTTGACGATCTCGCTGAACGTCGCGTCCGGATGGTTGAGCAGGTAGCCCATCAGCCACAGGTCCAGCGGGTGCACCTTGGCGATATAGCCCTGGTCAGGCAAGTCATAGGCGCCTGGGCCGTAGCTGTCGTACAGCGTGTCGAGGCGTTTGTCGTTCAGCGTCTGCTGGCCTTTGGTTCCCGCCAGGCGCGCACGCAGGAAGCTGTTGAAACTCTCGCGGCTGGCGTCGGGCAGCAGGTATCGGTGCACGGCCGCCAGGCGGATCGGCGTGGGATGCAGACTGTCGAGGAAGGTTTCCAGGCGCGCCTGGGTGTCTTTTTTCTGGTACTTCTTCCAGAACTTGAGCAAAAAAGCGGTGCCTTCGCGGTCGGCGAATTGCGCCAGGTATTCCTGGCGGCGTGGCTCGCTGTCGTCCTTGAGCAACTGCGCGCTGTTGTTGGCGCTGCTGTAGGTGACGTAGCGCACCAGGTCGCGCATCAGGCGGATGAACGGCAGGTTGATCGACTCGCGCAGGGCATCGCGCAGGCTCGGGTTGCGGCCGTTGTCCTGGTTGCGAAAGTTATGGAAGCGGTGCAGGCCGCCACCGGTGAAAAAGCTTTCGCCGGGGCTGGCCGAATAGGTGCGGTCCAAGGCCGCTTCGAGCATGTCTGCCAAGGATTTACCGGGATTTTGCAGCAGGTAGTCCACGGCCCAACGGCTGAGGCGGTCCTGCTCGGCGACCTCGACTTTTTTCAACGCTGCTGGCGTCAATGCGCCGTAGCGCTCATGTAGCTCGGCGATGATTTGCAGGTAGGTGGTCAGCACGCGCAACTTGGCGGTAGAACCCAATTCAAGCTTGCTGCCCTCGTTGATGTCGAACGGCTGGTCGGTGTTGTCGGTCTGCACCCGCACGCGCGCGCTGTCGGCGGTGCGCTCGAACAAGGTAAAGCTGTAGCGCACCTGCGGCGTGCTGGCGGGGGTGAGCAAGCGCTCGCCCAGCAGCCCGATCTCTTTGGCATAGACCGGGTCGGCCAGTTGCTTGAGGTACGCGGTGATCTGCTCCTGCAGTCGGCCTTGCAAGGTGCTGGTGGCGGACAGGTCCAGGCGGTCGAGGTCGTACAGCGGGCGATCAAGCAGCGCGGCCAGGCGGCTGCGGGCCACGCTAATGCCTTTGTTGGCCTCGATCTTCTGGGTGGTCGGTTGTTGCTGCCAGTCGCGGTAGGTGACCTGGCTGGCCAGCGCTGCCTTCAGTAATCCCGGCTCGATCACGCCCTGTTGCGCCAGCAGTCGCAGGTGACTGTCGGTCAACTGCGCCAGCTCATCGCGGCCCTTGGTCAGGTAATGGGACGGGCGGCGCTGGGCGATCATCAGCGACAGCACTTGGCGCAACGCCAGGCCGCGGGCCGCCAGGCTGGGCGCGGTGTTCGTGGTGTCGGCCAGGGCCCGGTTGACCTGGTTGAAGTCGGCGCCATACCACACCCGCAGGCCTTCGGCCATGCCGTGCACTTCGCCGTGGCCGGGCACTGCCGAAAGCGGCACGCTGTTGAGGTAGTCGCGCACCACGTTCTGCCGAGCGAGGAGGGTGTCGGGGCCGTGCTGATAGGCGCGCACACTGGCCGAGAGCATCTGGCGCAGTTTTTCGCTGCCCGACAGGGTCAGGCCGTCCGGCGAATGGCGGTACTTTTCCAACTGCGTGGCCAGGGTGCTGCCGCCCGCCGTTTGCCCCGGCAGGTGCAGCTGGCGCGCAACCTGTGACCACGCGGCCTTGGCAAAGCGCGGCCAGTCCACCGCCGGGTTGGCCTGGGCTGGCTGCGGGTCAAGCAACTCGCGGTTTTCGATAAACAGCAGGCTGCGCACCATCAACGGTGGCACGTCGCTGAACTGCGCATACAACTGCGTCGGGTAATTGAATTGATACAGCGGCGCGGCGCGGCAATCGGTGATGCTCAGCCCGGCCTGGATTTTTTCTGCGTAAGGAATAAACAGGCCGTGACGGCTGTAGTTCATCAGCGCCGCGGAGAAGCGTGCCTGGGACTCGATCACGTAATTACGCTTGAGCAGGCGCGGCAGGAAGTCGCCCAGGGCGCTGTAGCCCAGGCGCTGATCGAAGGGCCCGGCGCCGGGGTACAGGATCGCATCGCTGGCTCCGGGTTCGACGCGGTAGGTCAACTGCGCGGCCCATTGGCTGAGGGTGCGAGCCTGCCAGCGAGCGCTGTGCATCTCGCGCAACACGGCAAAACCCAGGGCGAGCAGCACCAGCAGCAGGATCAGCCAGAACAGCCGGCGCCATGGCCGGGGCGGTCTGAATTTTTTCGGCAATGGGGCGGGTGACGGGCTGTCGGCTTCAGCCTTGTGCGAGTCGGTTTGCCACAGTGCGCCCATAGTCGACTGATCCATTCCTACAGATTGATCGGACTTGTCTGAAGCGTAGACGCGAATTGCCTTGCCCATGAAGTTTGTCGACGGGGCAGCACACAGCGCGTCATGGCAGGCGTTAATTGTCTAGGCCAGCGGGTCGCTCGGCGGCGGTTAGCGTTTGATTTTAACTGCCCTCAGAGTATCAACATGACCGCTTCCACCCCTCCAGCCGACTCACAGCACCTCATCACGAGCGAGCAAATCGAAACGTTGTTTCGCGAGCCGCCGTCATTGCTGGCGGTAGCGCAAGAAAGCGCCCAGGCCTACCTTGACCAGCATTTTGCTGAACACAAATGGCAGGCCGGTCTGATTTATATCGCTGCGCCCGCCGACACTGACGGTAGCCTCGTTTACCAGGCCTTGTCCGAGTGGCTGCTGCAACGCCTGGCCCTCGCCGGCCCGGTGTTGCTGGTGGCGGACTATCACGTGGTCGCCCAACGGGTGCGCGAGGTGTTTGTGGAAGGTGGCCCGAGCCTGGTTGAACTGGAACGGCTGATCAACCGTTGCGGCGCACTGCTGTGGAGGACCTATGTGAAACGCCTGCAAGCCTGGTGGTCTGAAGAGCTGCCGGTGAACATGACGCGCTGGGGCTACCTGTCGGATGACCTGCTGACACTGCTATATGACTCACCCAAGCCGCCGGGATACAGCGAGGAGCAATTCGCCACACTGTTCCCCAAAACCCTGCTGCATCCGATTCGCCCGGATAACGAGTGGAGCGCCCACGGCGATGCATTGCGGGTGCAGGCGGTTTACCTGGCGGGGCCGCCCGTCGAGATGCTGCCGGTGCTGGTCCTTATTCACGGGCAACAGCGCATGCTGTTCAGCCCGGCCAGTGGCCTGCACCCGCTGCGCGACGAGGACGAAATCGCTGCATGGTTGCCGGCTTTTGCTGAGGGCGCGCGCGTAGAGCAATGGTTTGCCGAGGACGTTGACAGCGATCCGTTCGACGCCCTGGCGGCGAGCTACCTGGCACGTCAACTGCGCGATATCGACCGGATTGACCGCAGCCTGGCACTTGCACCGGGGCAGCATCAGGCGTTGCTCGACTACATCACCGATCCGCGACGCTGGTTCGTCGCCAGCCTGGGCGCACGTCAGCAAGCGCTGCGCAGCGCCGTGCCGCTGTGGCTGGCCCACGCCGACGAGCAAGACAGCATCGCCTATGCGCGCCTGCTCCAGGCGCTGGTGGTGGCCCGCGAGCAAAATGGCGGAAAACAGTATCTCGACGGTATCGACTCGATCCGTCAGTTTGCCGATGACGCGCTCAAAACTTGCCTGCACGCTCAACCAGCGGCGCGCAAAGTGCTGCCTGCCGATGTTCAGCTGACCTTTAAACGGGTGATTGCCGCCGCAGTGCCGGTGCCGGGAGGTTTCATAGCGGGTGAAGTCGACCTGATCACCGTAAGCCTGACCGAACTGGCGCTGGAAAACCTGGCCGGGTTCCCTCACACCGTCACCAGCATCACGTTGAACGACGCCCCGGCGCCCGGTTGGTTGACTTACGACCTGCTGAGCGGGTGTGTGCAAACGGCTGACGTCGGCCAGGCTTACCCGGCTTTGTTGAAAAGAAAGCTGTTGGATGATCCAACCGAAAACGCTCGGCGCTTGCAGTTGTTCAAGCGCCAATTACGCGTGCAGTTGCCGATGCTGGCGTTGGAACTGAAGATCAAGGACGAGCACGGCCTGACGCTGGATGGCTTCAGGCGCGTGCAGGCTGCGCTGCAATCGCGCCTGGCCGATCGTACGGTACAGGACCAGGCAATGGCGCTGTGGCCGCTGGCGTTCAAGGCTTCGGCGGCTGCTGACGCCGATGAGGTGACCGCGCACTTCATCATTGGCCCAAGGGCCGGGCAGGCGGGCGTGCATCTGCTGTACCGGCCATTGCTCGAACCGATGTTGCAGGAGTACGCGTCGATCCACGCGTTGTTCGAGGCCATCAAGGCGCCAGGCCCATTACAGGACAGCGTGTTGACCTGGATCGCTCCGGCACGCCAGGCGGTCTACGCCAACGGCGGTTTCAATGAACCGCATATCCGTCGCTTTTTGCCTGGCGATGAGTTCGGCGTGTATGACAAACCGCCGGCGGCGCAACTGCACAAGCAGTTGGGCACGCAAGGCCCCTGCACCCTGGTGTTCAACGGCACGGCAAAGGCTCTGGTTGCCCTGGCTGACCGGCAATCGGTATCGAACGCCGAACAACGCTGGGCCCATATGAAAGAGGTAGGTTGGCTGTTGTTTGCCAGTGTCCTGCCGTTGACCAGCGGGCCGTTGCAATTGGGCGGATGGCTGGTGCAATTGGTCGACAGCCTGCAGCAGGATATTCAGGCCCTGGCCAGCGACGATGAACAGGCCAGGAACAAAGCCGTTACGGATGTACTGAGCAACCTGATGGCAATTCTTGCGCACCAGGCCACGCCCCACGCCCCCCATCAGGCGCTGCAACTGGAGCACCCCGTCTTTGCGCCGTTGGCACACGCCGAGCCCGCCGCGTCGGTGCCCGTTCGTGTCCCCGTGCCTGCAATGTTCCACACCCCGATCCGTTGGAGTAATGCGCGTAAAGACCTGACCACCGCGCAGAATGCTCGGGCACGCCGCCTGAGCCTCAGGGTTTTCTCCGGAGAATGGAGCAACGCCGAGCAAAGCGGCCCGCGCCAGGGTTTGGTCTATGACACTTCCTTTTCACCACCGCAATGGCATGCCTTGGTACGCGGGCACGTGTATCGGGTGGTGGACGAGGCCAATGCGGTGCGGGTCGTCAGCGCCGATGGCCGCGAGAAAGGTCCCTGGTTGAAATCCTTGGGTGACGGGTATTGGGATTTTGATGCGCGATTGCACTTGCCAGGGGGCAATGCCGATTCCGCGCTCGAAGCCGAACTGCAGGCACTTGAAGTGTCCGAGCCGAGCCTTGAACAGCAATATCGTGATGCTGGGCGCGCACGTGACAGGGCCGGTGCAGCCATGATCGTGGCGCGTAAGCTGGCGCGCGAATCAAAGGGCAAGGTTACCGAGGCACAGTTGGCGCAACTTGAGGAACGCTACCGCAAGGAAATGCAGAATAAGGTGACGTCCTCGCAACAAGAGCTGCAATTGCTGATGCGTTTGCGTGCGATCAAGCCACGGCCTCGCTATGAAGAAGAACTTTGTGAAGTGCTGGAATCACTGATTCTGGGCCTGCAATTACTGGATGCCGACACGCGTGAGCAGATGTTGCAGATCAATGCGCGCATCCGCCCTCTGCTCGATGTCCTGCAAGATGAGAGTGAGGACGAAGCCGGCTCCGATCTTAATCGCCAGGCCCATGCTGACCTGGACCGCAACATGCGTGAGCAAGTGGCAGCCGAGGAGGCGGCGATTCGCTGGCGCACGCTGGAAAAAACCTATATTGACCAACTCAGGGCAGTGCCGCGGCTTGGGCGCAACAAGGCCCGCGAGCTGCAAAATGACTTGGCTGCACGGCCTTCGGTCCTGGATTTGCAAGCGTTGCAAGTGACCACACTGTGGGGCATCACCATTGATATCGAAGGCCCACCGCTGGAGGCGGAGTTTTTTGACAGCTTGAACCAGGTGATCAATCGTGCCCGCTGGGCCAGCCGCTCCCTGGCGGACCTGGAGCATCTTTCCATCGCGCGGGAAGAACGTGTAGAAGTGCTCAAAAGCCTGGGGCGCATCTATGCGCTCACCGACGACCACATTCAGTTCTGGCGCGCCATGGCGCCGGACACCTTTGACTTGGCCAATCTGCAAAAACTCCAGACGTTGCTGTCTGGCCTGCACCGTCAGGTTGAGGAGCAACTGGCTGACCTGCTGGACACCGCCCCCGGCGTGGTGTCGGTCAAGGCAGAGGCAGCAGGCTCGCGGCAAAAAAAGATCATCCGCACGCGCAACCGCGATGTGTATGTGGCCCGGGTCAAAGGCCCGACCGGCACCGCAGAGCTGGTGGACGACAAGGGCAGTGTGATCGCCACCTTCACCGAGGCCGACGACGGCGTATGGGAAGCGGTGGAACCGCCGGCCAAACCCCGTACGGCCAACCCGCAACTGGGAGCGCTGGTGAACAAGGGCCTGCGGCTGTTGGCAGGCGTCGACAACGCGATTGCGAAGGTGCAAGGCATGTCGGACAGGTGTGAGCCCGAATCCCTGCAAGCCCTGTTGGCGGCGCAAGCCAACAGTCGGCGCATGGTGGCGGCGGATATCGACAGAAAATTACGCAGCCTGGACGTTTCACGGCTGGCCGCCACCCAGCAGGCCAACGCCAGGGTGCGGGCCAGCGACTTGCGGGCCGCGGCGACGCGCCTGGAGGCGGCGGGTGTCGAGGCGCGTGTCCGGGCCAGCAAACTCAAGCTGACGCGGGCCGAAGATGTCGATTTCCTGCACGCGCTCAATGAGGTGCGCATCCAGCGACAAGGTGCCCGCGTACGCCTCAAGGGTAAAACCGTGGATTTTCTGCAAGTCTATGTTGTGCAGGATGCGCAAACGGCGCAGCCGCTGTGTTACGCGCACTTTCACTATGGAACCCGCCTGGGCCCGGACGATCACTACACCGCCGCCCACATCAAAAGCCCCGAGCAGCAGCGCTTGGGGCGCCAGGCCCAGGCCGAAGCTGAAGCCCAGGCGTTCGCCCGAATGCGCAGCGGCCAGACCGGGCGCGTGCAGCAAACCCTGGACATCGACCGTGCGAGCATTTCCCGGCTGCTGGCCAGACGTTTGTTTTTCAGTGTGGACTGAACGGCACGCCGGCTCCCACATTTGAACGGCCTCGGGGTGCAGAACCGCGCCATCATGTGCTTGCCCCCAGGTGTCCCGATCCTGACCGGTTATGCAATACTCTGCGCCGTTTTGCGCCGGGAAGGCCGATCTAGACGCTTGGTGCTTGCACCGTCCAAGCGGTTTTTCTCGGGGCTTATCGCCAAATTTCCCTGTTTATTGAGTGAAAAGACCTGACGTTAGCTTTTTATACTGCACGCCCGCTGACCTGTGCGCGTGAGTCGCACCAGGCGGATTTGCCCATGAGGCGAGTCCGGTCCAGCCGGTGTATCAGCCCATCCGCGGATACGCCCAGGCTCGGTGGCTAAATCCAATAACAAAATGAGGTTGTATTCCTATGCCTGTCGGCAAACCACTGCCCCCTGGCGAGACCGCTCAAGGCGGCCCGCTCAAACGCGAACTCGGCGAACGGCATATCCGCCTGATGGCGCTCGGCGCGTGTATCGGTGTGGGGCTGTTCCTGGGGTCGGCCAAGGCCATCGAAATGGCCGGCCCGGCGATCATGCTCTCCTACATCATTGGCGGCCTGGCGATCCTGGTGATCATGCGCGCCCTCGGAGAGATGGCCGTGCACAACCCGGTGGCCGGTTCGTTCAGCCGCTATGCGCAGGATTACCTCGGTCCATTGGCAGGCTTTCTCACCGGTTGGAACTACTGGTTCCTGTGGCTGGTGACCTGCGTCGCAGAAATTACCGCGGTGGCGGTGTACATGGGGGTCTGGTTCCCCGACACGCCACGCTGGATCTGGGCACTGGCGGCGCTGATCAGCATGGGCACCATCAACCTGATCGCGGTCAAGGCGTTCGGTGAGTTCGAGTTCTGGTTCGCGCTGATCAAGATCGTCACCATCATTGCAATGGTGATCGGTGGCGTCGGTATCATCGCCTTCGGTTTCGGCAATGACGGCGTGGCGTTGGGCATTTCCAACCTGTGGACCCATGGTGGCTTCATGCCCAATGGTGTGCAGGGCGTGTTGATGTCCCTGCAAATGGTGATGTTCGCCTACCTGGGCGTCGAGATGATCGGCCTTACCGCCGGTGAAGCGCGTAACCCGCAGAAGACCATTCCCAGCGCCATCGGCTCGGTGTTCTGGCGCATCCTGCTGTTCTACGTGGGCGCGCTGTTCGTGATCCTGTCGATCTACCCGTGGAATGAAATCGGCACCCAGGGCAGCCCGTTCGTGATGACCTTCGAGCGTCTGGGCATCAAGACTGCCGCGGGTATCATCAACTTCGTGGTGATCACCGCCGCGCTGTCGTCCTGCAACGGAGGCATCTTCAGCACCGGGCGTATGCTCTACAGCCTGGCGCAGAACGGCCAGGCGCCGGCGACGTTCGGCACCACCTCCAGTAACGGCGTGCCACGCAAGGCCTTGCTGTTGTCGATCTTTGCCTTGTTATTGGGCGTACTGCTCAACTACCTGGTGCCGGACCAGGTGTTCGTATGGGTGACGTCCATCGCCACCTTCGGCGCGATCTGGACCTGGCTGATGATCCTGCTGGCCCAGCTCAAATTCCGCAAAGGCCTGAGCCCAGCCGAGCAAGCGGCCCTCAAGTACCGCATGTGGCTGTACCCGGTCAGCTCCTACATGGCGCTGGCGTTCCTGGTGCTGGTGGTGGGCCTGATGGCGTACTTCCCGGAGACCCGTGTGGCGCTGTATGTCGGGCCTGCGTTCCTGGTGCTGTTGACCGTGTTGTACTACGTATTCAAGTTGCAGCCCGCCGTCGCCAATAGCAGCGCGACCCGCTCCGTTTAAATGTGCGGGCTTGCCTGCGATAGCGGTGGTTCAGTTGCAGATTAATTGACTGGCCCGCAGCCTTCGCGAGCAAGCCCGCTCCCTCAGGGGGATCTGTGCCGGGCGTTGATCCTGTGGGCAATACACGACGAATGTGGGAGCTGGCTTGCCTGCGAAAGCGGTGGTTCAGTTGCCATCCTGGTGTCCGGCGGCGTCGCTAACTATGTAGTCGTGACGACGGCGCGGCTGGCGTAGCGTTGGTCCAGGCGCTTGTTCAGGTCCAGCCATGCCGCCAATAAGCCCATCAACACAGCGCCCGCCAAGGCCGTGGATAACTTGATCGCCAGGCTGTCGCCGGCCATGGCATTGAGCATGTCGGCCAGTGGCGCCAGCACCACGCCCAGGCAAAACACTTCCAGGGAGTAACGCCCCATCCTCGCCAATTGCAGGGCCAGCCACTGCTGCGTCCAGCCGACGTCGGGGAGCAATTTGGCGGTGACGTAGGCCAATGCCAGGAAGTGCAGCAGGCGCACCGGGGACAGATCGGTCTTGCTGATGGGGTACAGCCATTCGCCAATTACGCGTGGCATCCAGGCGTCATGCACCTCGGGCCAGCGCCAAGACAAGGTGATCACACAGGTCACCAACACGTAGAGCGCAGCGGCCACGAACAAGGGTTGGCGCAGCACCGGCCGCGCTTCGGCGCGGCTGGGTGAGCGCAACGCGGCTGCGCCGCCGAGGATGAACAAGCATTGCCAGGTGATGGGGTTGAAGTACCACACTCCGCCGTTGCTCGCGGGCAAATTCCAGCCCTGCCAGGGCGCCAGCAGGTACACCGCCACCGAAATCGCCACCATCACGTTGGGCACATACACCAGCAGTGGCAGGGTGAGCAGCAGGCTCAGGATCAGCACGATGTACAACGGCAACGGGTCGGTGAGGTTGGGCTTGAAGCGCAGCAGCAACTCATCCATCAAGGCCTGCTGGGTATTGCTGAGAAAATAACCCAGGCCCATTTCCTGCACCAGGTCGCGAGTCTCGATATGGCTGTTGGCGAAAATCACGATGCCCATCAACAGCGCCAACAGGAAAATATGCGCCACGTAGAGTGTCCACACCCGACGCAGGATTTTCAGGCAGGCGAAGAGATAGCCCTCGCGCTGCAGAATCTTGCCGTAGGCCAGCACGGCTGCGTAGCCGGCCAGGAACACGAAGATTTCCGCGGCGTCACTGAACCCGAAGTTCTGCACGGTGATGTTGGCGAGGGGGTTGTGAGGCACGTGATCCCAGAAAATGAAGATCAACGCCAGGCCCCGAAAAAAGTCGATGCGCGGGTCGCGTCCGTTCAGCATGGCAGCGGGCTCTTGAACAAGTAGTTGAATGACGAAATGTGAGCGCGGGCGTCGCCGCACGTCGGGCGGGCGCAGGTTGGCGGTATTTGTAGGCAATTGCAAAGGCTGGGTATTACTGAATGTCTCTAGAGATCAATGATCACCAGGGTGCCCTGGCTGCCGGCGAGCACACCGTGGGCGGTGCCGGCTTCCACCAGGTACATCTGGCCGGCGTCCACCCTGACGGCTTGATCACCGATGCGCAGGTGCAAGCACCCACTGATCACCAACAACCCTTCGTTGTAGTCGTGGGTTTCTTCCTCGTACGTCTGTTCATCCATGCGCAGTACTTTGATCCGCGCCGGGCCAACCTGGCCCAGGCGTACGGATGTCCAACTGTCGGGCAGTTGCGCGGCGATTGCGGCGAAGTCCAGTAACGGCATGTGAATCTCCTTGTTTTCAACGATGCCGTCGGTGGTCCGGTTCAGCAGGCGGTGGGTCTTGTCAGAAAGTGTCCATCAACAAGACCCGGCACGGCTTGGCTTGATGCTCATTGATCTGGGGCACCAACCGGGTGAAGTGCTCGGTCTGGCAGTGCGCATCCAGCGCCGCTTGATCTGGCCATTGCTCGATAAAAATGAAGTGCCCAGGGTCTTTTTGATCGATGAACAAATCGTAGGCGATGCACAGCGGTTCCTGGCGGGTTTTTTCCACCAGTTCAGCGTACCAGGGGCGCACGGTTTCCAGGTGTTCGGGCTTGATAAAGTCTTCGGCGATGACTTTCAACATGCTAGGTGTCCTTTAGGCTGCAGCAATTTCATGCGGCTCAAAACTGTCCGCCCGCGCCATCTGCCACATCCGCGAATAAAACTCGCCGTTCACTTCCCCTGTGAGCAATTCCCCAGGCTTCAGGAATACATGCAACTGCGAAAACAGTTTGATCTCGGTCGCCGACATGCGTCGTACCAAGTGCTTGGCCGACAACTGCGACGGGTGATCGAGCCCGGCGGCGGCGAGCATTTCTGCCAGGGCATGCAGGGTGTTGCGGTGGAAGTTGAACACGCGCTGGGCCTTGTCCGGCACCACCAGCGCGCGTTGGCGCAGCGGGTCTTGGGTGGCGACGCCAGTCGGGCATTTGTTGGTGTGGCATGACTGAGACTGAATGCAGCCGATGGCGAACATGAAGCCGCGCGCCGAGTTGGCCCAGTCGGCGCCGATGGCCAGGACGCTGGCGATGTCGAACGCGCTGACAATCTTGCCGCTGGCGCCGAGCTTGATCTTGTCGCGCAGGTTCAGGCCCACCAGGGTGTTGTGCACGAACAGCAGGCCTTCGCGCAGCGGCACGCCGATATGGTCGGTGAATTCCACCGGCGCGGCACCGGTACCGCCTTCCTTGCCGTCCACCACGATAAAGTCCGGAAGGATGCCGGTTTCGAGCATGGCCTTGGCGATGCCCATGAATTCCCACGGATGGCCCAGGCAGAACTTGAAGCCCACGGGTTTGCCGCCGGACAGTTCGCGCAACTGAGCGATGAACTGCATCAGCTCGATCGGCGTGGAAAACGCGCTGTGACGCGACGGCGAAATGCAGTCTTCACCCATCATGATGCCGCGGGTGTCGGCGATTTCCTGGGTGACCTTGTGCTTGGGCAAAATCCCGCCATGGCCGGGCTTGGCTCCTTGGCTCATCTTGATTTCGATCATGCGCACTTGCGGGTTCTGGGCCTGCACGGCGAAGCGTTCGGGGTCGAAACGGCCGTCGCTGGTGCGGCAGCCGAAGTAACCGCTGCCCAGTTCCCAGGTAAGGTCGCCGCCGTTTTCTCGGTGATAGGGGCTGATGCTGCCTTCGCCGGTATCGTGGGCAAAGTTGCCGAGCTTGGCGCCGTGGTTGAGTGCCCGGATCGCGTTGGCGCTCAATGAGCCGAAGCTCATGGCCGAGATATTGAACACCGACGCCGAGTACGGCTGTGTGCACTGCGGGCCGCCGACCATCACGCGAAAACTGCTGGGGTCGCTCAGTGGCGCAGGGCGCATGGAGTGGCCGATAAATTCAAAGCCTGACTGGTACACGTCGATCAGGGTGCCGAAGGGTTTGTCCGCCGTTTCGTTCTTGGCGCGCGAATACACCAGCGAGCGCTGGGCGCGGGAGAAGGGCAGGGCGTCGCTGTCAGACTCCAGCAGGTACTGGCGGATTTCCGGGCGGATGGTTTCCACCAGGTAACGGATATTGCCCAGGATCGGATAGTTGCGACGCACCGCATGGGGGCTTTGCAGCAGGTCGACAATGCCGATCAGGCTGAGTACACCGGTGACCAGCGTGATCGGCCACAGCCATTCATGTTCGATAAAGGGGAGGCTGGCGAGGGTGAAAATGACGCACACAGCAAAGAAGGCGTAGCGGCTTAACAAGGACAGGCTCATACGGTTTCCTTGGGTTCGGACTCTTCAGGTCGATTAACCATTCTGCACCTGTCGACAAAGCACGGACAAGGATTGATCGTCCAGTCAGCTATTTGAGCCTCTGCGTATTTGTACCGACAAAAAAACTATCAGCTTGATCAGGAACGTATTGCTGCCCCGTCACCATTCATTGAGTGTCTGGTTGTGACCGGGCGCTGTGAAGTAAGGACACTTTATCAAGAGGGAGTTTATAACGACCAAAACGAGTGACTTACCTATGACGACATCGATAGCGGTAGCGAATGTTTTTTCCAATGTCTGGAATTCTGCCCCCTCCAGCCACGATTGGAATAAAAGCCAGTTAACCGGCCCGCTACGGGAGCAAGTCGCCCAAGAACACAAACGCATTGAAGGCATCGAAAAACCTGAGCAGGATGTGAGCCGAAAGCCGGAGATCGCCACAGGCCGCCCACCGGGTGATAACCGCACCGCCGAACAAATCATCAACGATAATCCGATCCTCAAAAAACTGGGTCATCAAAAAGATATCAATCGCTCATTGGCTTACAAACTTCTGGGGGATTGGACGAGCAACAACAAAGACCCGGACGCACGGGCTGATGCAGCCTTCAACGCTGCGCGGGTGCTCAACTATATCGATACGTCCTTATCGGCTGACGGAGAACACCGAGGCAAGGCCCACGGCAATGGCGACCTTGAAGGCATTACCCATAGCGGCGACGCTCGGCACGGTACACCTGCAGGCGTGTGGAAAGACTTTACGGAGCAGGGTTATTTAGCCTTGCGTGAGCATCACCGTCTGGATAGTACCAGCGACACCCATGTCAGGACGGACGGCACCAACAAAGATAACGTGCAATGGGCTGCCGGCGAGGCTGGAAAGAGAACCCGGTTTATCCCTGGACTCAGCAACATTCTTCTAGGTATTGGCGATTCGGAACCGGGAGTGATCGGAGCTATCAAAGGGGCCAAGGCGGGTTTTGACAAAACTCGGGCTGATGGCTTCGATGAAGCGCTCGCCAGCGCTACGAGAGGAGATCTTGTCGGCGTCGTTAAAGGGTATATCAATGCCGTGAAGAACAACGAAGCCAAGCCGAATGAGGCCCAGTCAGCACTGGATAAGATCAGCAGTTAAGCCAGTTTGGTTTTAATGGTTGGACGCCCCAGGAAACGGATTTCCAGAAGGCCCCATAGCTCCTCGCGCTCTACCTTTATTGCAAGAGGTTCTCGTTTGGATGTTCGGTGTTGTGTTACTGTATAACAAATCAACCGCACCCAGACGCCCCGGAGGCCTCATGAAAGCTGGTATCCACCCCGACTACCGCACCGTGCTGTTCCACGACACCGCCGCCGATGTGTTCTTCCTCATCGGTTCCACCGCCGACAGTGATCGCACCCAGAAACACAGCGACGGCAACACCTATCCCTACATCCCCCTGGACGTCTCCAGCGCCTCGCACCCGGTCTACACCGGCCAGCAGCGCAAGACCCAGGCCGAAGGCCGGATTGCCGGGTTCAACAAGCGTTTTGCATCGTTTGGGTCGAGCCCGAAAAAAGCTGACGCATGAGCATGATTCGGCGGCGTGCCCTACGCCGCCGTCTGCCGAATCGGCAGTACTACCCGAAACTTCGTACCCTTGCCCACCTCACTGCTGACGCTGATATCGCCACGGTGTTTCTTGACGATCCCGTAGGACAACGACAAACCCAACCCGGTACCTTCGCCCACAGGCTTGGTGGTGAAGAACGGGTCGAAGATCTTCTGCACGGTGTCGGGGGCAATCCCACAGCCGTTGTCTGCGACTTCCAGCCACACGTTCTCGCCGTCCACCCCGTTGCTGATGGTGATGGTGCCGCGCTCAGGGCCCATGGCTTGTGCGGCGTTGACCACCAGGTTCATCACCACCTGGTTGAGTTGCGAGGCCAGGCACTCGATTTCCGGCAGCGGCGTGTAGTGCTTGACCACATCGGCCTTGTACTTGAGTTCGCTGGCGACGATGTTCAGCGTCGAATCAATGCCTTGCTGCAGGTTGGCGAATTGCCAGGTCTGGTCGTTATCCACCCGTGAGAAGTTCTTCAGGTCCTTGACGATCTGCACCACACGGCCGATGCCTTCCTTGGATTCGCGGATCAGGATCGGAATGTCGTCCTTGAGAAAATCCAGGTCCAGCTCGTTGCGCAATGCCATGAGCGGTTCGCGATGTTCTGGCGCCCCGATGTGCGCTTCGCTGCGCTGGTAGGCATCGAGCATCTGTTGCAGCTGCTTGAAGTAACTGTCGAGGGTGCTGAGGTTGGAGGAAATAAAGCCCACGGGGTTGTTGATCTCATGGGCGACGCCGGCCGCGAGTTGCCCCAGCGAGGCGAGTTTTTCCGACTGCACCAGTTGGCTTTCCAGGTGCTTGCGCTCTTCAATTTCCAGTTGCAGCGCTTGGGTGCGCTCTTCCACCAACCGCTCCAGCTGCGAGGTTTGCAGGGAAGCGCGGCGCGCCATGTCCCATTTGTTGGCCAGGGTGTTGGCCATTTGCTGGACTTCAATGTTGTCGAACGGCTTTTTCAGGATCAGCAGGCGGTCGTGGGCGTGCAGGCGAAACAACAGGTCATCCCAGGAATAGTCCGAGTAGGCGGTGCACACCACCACTTGCAAGTCGGGGGCGACTTTCCATAGTTCTTCAATGGTCTTGGCGCCGTCCCAGCCCTGGGGCATGCGCATGTCAACGAAGGCCAAGGCGTAGGGGCGCTGCTGCGCCATGGCGCTGGTCAGCAAGCCCAGGCCTTCCTCGCCGCCATACGCGCCGTGCAGTTCGAATGCCTGGGCTTGAGGTTTGGCGGTGTCGCCGAACAACGCCGACTCCATTTCATCCAGCGCTTCGGTTGAGGCTTCGTCGGGCATCAGGATCTTGCGAAAATCCTCATGGATGGACGGTGTGTCATCGATCAGCAGGATGCGCCGGTTGGGAGGTTGGTTCATGAGCTGCTTCCGGCAAGTGTCATGGGGATGGTCAAGGTGAAGACGGCGCCAAGGCCCGGCCCGTCGCTGTGGGCGCTGAGCTGGCCGTTCATTTCCACGGCGGCCAGGGCGCAGCTGTGCAGGCCGAAACCGTGGCCCTCCTTGCGGGTGGTAAAACCGTGGGTGAAGATGCGTGCCATGTTCTCGGGCGGTATGCCTTCGCCATCGTCCTTCACACTGATCTTCAGGGTCTCGTCGCCTACCGATTCCACCGCCAGGGTGATTTGCCGTGGCCGCTCAGACAGTTTGTCCATGGCGTATTTGGCGTTGCTGATCAGGTTGACCATGATCAGCAATAACCTGTGCTTGTCCGCCAAGATCTCCGGCACCGGGGCGTACGCCTTCACAACAGTGACATGGTGACGGCTCAGCGCGCCGGCGTTCATGCGCAGGGCGTCGTCCATCAAGGCGCTGATATTGACCGGCTCCAGCAAGGTAGACGCACCCGCATAGGATTGCTGGGTTGAGACGATGTCCTTGATGTGGTCCACGCTTTTGCTCAACTGCGCCAGCTCATCGCTCATGCCTTGCTGTTCGATGGCAATCGCTTCGACCAACTGGTTCAGATAGCCCGGCAGCAACTTGCCCTTTTCATCCTCGGTAAGGAAGGTGCCCAGGTCGCCTTGGTGAGCGTTGATCAGTTGCATGGCCTTGCCCAGGCCGAGTGCCTTGCTGCTGCGCAGCTTGCGGCTGACCAGGTCGGCAGAGATGTTCACACTGTTGAGCACGTTACCGACGTTGTGCAGCACGTTGGTGGCGATCTCCGCCATGCCGGCCTGGCGGGCGCTGTTCATCAGCTCGCTCTGGGCATCCTTGAGCTGTTGCGTGCGCCGCTCCACCCGTTGTTCCAGGGTTTCGTTGGCGGCCTGCAACGCGCGGTTGACGCGGTTGATCTCGGCGAAACTGCGCAACAGGCGCACCGCCAGGTAAAGCAGCAGCACCACCAGCAAGGTCGAGAAGATCAGCAGGTAGCGATGGTACTGATGATCGATGAGGTCCGTAGCCTGCTGGTCCTGATTGAGGTGAGTGGTCAGGTCATCGAGGTGTTCGGCCACCGGCACGGCGGCAATCCGCTCGAGCAGGCTGTTGACCAATGGCTGTTCGCGCAGGATCAGCGAAATATGATTGCTGAGGATCTCCACCGGTGCCTGGAACTCGCTGGGCAGGCTCTGTTGGTTGATGGCCAGCTTGCCCAGGCCCACCAGGATATCGGCGGCACGTTCGTCGCTGGTGACTTGGGCGAACTCCAGGCTGCTGAGCAGCAGGTCGTAAGTGTCGGTGGCCACGCTTTGCAGTTGCAGGCGGCCTTCGTCGGTCATGCTGTTGAATTGGGCCTGGATGTCGTCTTCGGCCGTCGGCAAAAAAGCCAATGAGTTACGCAGCACTGCGTTGTGGGATTTGAACTGGTCGACGAGCCGGGCTTTTTCCTCGATGGCCGTCAGATACGCCGCATGGCTGGCTTGCCAACCGGGCAGGTCGGCAGCGCTGTGGTAGGTGTCGCGGCTTTCCAGTTCAGCCCCGATACGGGTCATCTCGGTCAGCGGTGTGACCAGTGGGTCGTAGTTGTGGGTGATCGCGATGCGGGCCTTGAGTACTTCGCTGTCCCACTGAGCATTGAGCTGCTGGAGTTGGCGGATCAAGTCGCGCGACTGGGTATAAGTGGCTGTCTGGTCGCGTGAAGACTTGAGGTACAAAAACACCAGGGTGGAGGCCAGGAACAGGGTGATGAGGCCTAGCAGGATTTGGCTGGTGCGTCGGCGTGACAAGGGTCTCATAACGGCTTGCCCGCCCATTCGCCGGTCAGGGTCTTGAGAAATTGGATAATCAGGTCCTTGTCTTCCTGGGACGGGTTGCGCCCCAACTGGTACTTGAACATCACGTCAACCGCCTCTTCAAGGGTCTTGGCCGAGGCGTCGTGGAAGTACGGCGCCGTGACGGCCACATTGCGCAGGCTGGGCACCTTGAACACATGGCGGTCTTCCTCATCCTGGGTCAGCAGGTAGCGTCCCAGGTCCGATTCCAGCGGGTTGCCGCGGGCCTTGAAGTAATCGCCCATCACGCCGAATTTCTGGAACATATTGCCGCCAATGTTCACGCCCTGGTGACAGGCAATGCAGCCGTAATCCTTGAAGCGTTGGTAGCCGTATTTTTCCTGGCGGGTCAGGATATCGGTGTTGCCCAGCAAGTATTGGTCAAACCGCGAATTGGGTGTCAGCAGCGTACGCTCGTAGGTGGCCAGGGCGTTTTGCACATTGGAAGCGGTGACGCCATCGGGATAGGCCTGTTTGAACGCGTTCTGGTAGGCGGGCAGGGCGGACAGGTTGCGCACCACGCTATTCCAGTCGCTGCCCATTTCCACCGGGCTGATCACCACCTGCTCGACCTGGGCCTGCAGCGTGTCCACCCGACCGTTCCAGAACTGTTTGAAGTTCAGGCTGGCGTTGAACACGGAAGGGGTGTTGATCTGCACCGGTTTGCCGTCAAAGCCAATGGAGAATGGCTTGTTGTCGGCACCGCCGCTGGTCAGTTGGTGACAGCTCGCGCAGGACAAGGTGTTGTTGACCGACAAACGCGGCTCGTTGAACAGTTGGCGACCCAACTCAACCTTGGCCGGGTCCAGTACTGGAACCGCCGGCAAGGGCTTGAGCGCTTCGTCCAGCGGCGCGGCTGACAGCGATGCGGTGCCCAGGCATAACGCGAACATCAGGCCGGAACGGTGGTTTACGACATTGCTCAAGCGAGCACTCCTTGCAGGCCCAGGGCTATTTATTTTATTGATCCGGCATCAGTGTCGCGCTATCCGTTTGCAGCAACTGCACAAAATCTTTCGAAGGCAGCGCCTTGCTGAACAGAAAGCCCTGGCCCTCCTCACACCGCTGGGCTTTGAGGAAGTTCAATTGGTCGACGGTTTCCACACCTTCGGCAATGATGTTCAGCTCCAGGCTCTTGCCCATGCCGATGATAGCGCTGATCAGTTGTTCGTCCTGGCTATTGATGCGCAGGCCGCGCACGAAGGATTGATCGATCTTCAGCACGTCGATGGGAAAGCGCCGCAGGTAGCTGAGGCTGGAGTAGCCGGTGCCGAAATCGTCCAGGGCCAGGCGGATGCCCATGGCCTTGATCTTTTGCAGGGTCTCCACGGTTTCGTCGACGTTCTGCATCAGCACGCTTTCGGTGATTTCCAGTTCCAGTTGGGTGGGCGGCAGGCCTGTTTCTTTCAGGATGGCGGCCAGGTTGTCGACGAAGTCCCGTTGGCGAAAGTCGATCGCCGAGATGTTCACCGACATGCGCAGGGGCGCCAGGCCCATCTCACGCCAGGCTTGGGCTTGTGTGCAGGCTTGGCGCAGGACCCACTGAGTCAGGCGCACGATCAGGCCGCTGTCTTCGGCGACCGGAATGAACTCCGCCGGGCTGACCCAACCCGACTGCGGTCGAAACCAGCGGGTCAGCGCTTCCGCACCGACGATGCGCCCGGTCTCCAGCGCCAGCTTGGGTTGGTAATGCAGCACAAACTCATCGCGGTCCAGCGCCTGGCGGATCGCGCTTTCCAGGTTTTGCTGGTGCTGGGCGCGCAGGTTCATGTCTTCGGTGTAAAAGCTGAAATCCCCCGGGCCGCGTTCTTTGCTGGTGCGCATCGCGGTTTCAGCGTGCTTGAGCAAACCCACGGCATTGTCGCTGTCATCGGGGTAAATACTGATGCCCAGGCTGGCGCTCACACTCAGGTCATGCCCCGCGACATGGCGAGTCGCGCTGACAGCATTGAGTACCTTTTGCGCAATGTGCTGGGTTTGCTGGGGATGCAGGATATCGTTAAGCAGCACCACAAACTCGTCGGAGCCATAACGAAACACCGAATCCGACGCCCGCACCGCCGCCACCAGGCTCAGGCTGACCTGCGCAAGCACCTCGTCGCCGGCCGGATAGCCCAGGGCGTTGTTGATGCGCTTGAAGCGGTCGAGCCCCAGAAACATCACCGCCAGTTGCGTGTCGTGCCTGCGGGCCAAGGCGATCGCCTGGGTCAGGCGGTCGCCCAGCAACGTGCTGTTGGGCAACTCCGTCAGGGCGTCGTATTGCAATAAATGCGAGACCTTGAGCAGCTCCTGCACGCGTTCCTCGATGGTGCGCTCCAGGCTGATCACCTTGAGGGCCGCGTCTTGGGCCAGTTGCCATTTCCAGGTCAGGGCGCTGGCCATCTGGCGGATTTCCAGGTGGTCGAAGGGCTTTTTCAGGATCAGCAGTTGGTCGTTGTATTTCAGGCGCGCCTCGATGGCCTCGAAGGAGTAGTCGGAATAGGCCGTGCAGAGCGCGATTTGCAGGTTGGGGTCCGCCTCCCACAACTGTTCGATGGTGTGCAGGCCGTCCCAGCCTGGGGGCATGCGCATGTCGATAAACACCATGGCGTACGGCGAATGGGCGTCCAGGGCTTTCTTGACCAGCGCCAAGGCTTCCTGGCCCTGGTAGGCCGAGTCCAGGTCAAACGCCTGGCGCACCGGTGCGGTGGTGCCGAACAGGGCGGACTCCAGAGTATCGAGGGAGGGCTCGCCATGCTCGTCGGCACAGAGGATCTTGCGAAAATCCTGGTGGATCGAAGCCGTGTCATCCACGATCAGGATGCGCCGGTTGGCCCGGCCCGATTCCGTCCTCATGGCGCACTCGGCACGTGCAAAAGGCTTGATGGCATGACAATTCCTTCCCTGGTTCTACAACTGAACGGGGCGCGAGCATGCAGTGCAGCATAGTTGAGTTCCCTTGATATCGACGGCCAGTTGGCGTCAAATCAATCGCGCTTTGTATTGCGCGGATTCAATTTAGCCTAACTTCGTTTAATTTGAAGGCAGAGTCGCCATGGATGAACAACTCGCTACGAAGTCCGCTGTTTTGCTGGTCGACGATGAAGAGTCGATCCTTAACAGCCTGCGCCGCCTGTTGCGCGGCCAGCCCTATGAGGTGGTATTGGCCACCAGCGGCGCCCAGGCGCTGGAGATCATGGCGACCCGGCCTATCGATCTGGTGATGAGCGATGCGCGCATGCCCGGCATGGACGGCGCCACGCTGCTGGCCGAGGTCCACCGCCTGTATCCCGCCACCAGCCGCATCCTGCTCACCGGCTACGCCGACCTCACCACCATCATCAAGGCGATCAACGACGGGCAGATCCACCGCTACATCAGCAAACCCTGGAACGACGAAGAGTTGCAACTGGTGTTGCAGCAAACCCTCGAGCACCAACGCCTTGAACGCCTGGCCCGAGACCAGACCGAACAGCTCAAGCTACTCAACGCCACCCTGGAAAAACGCGTGGCGGCGCGTACCGCCGAGTTGCAACAAACCGCCGACATGCTCGACCTGGCCTACGATGAGCTCAAGCGCAGCTACGTGACCGGGACCGAAGTGTTTTCGCTGCTGGCCAACCTGCGCTTGCCCAAGGACAAACAGACCAACCGTGCGTTGATCGAGTTGATCCGGGTGTATTGCGCCGCCCAGTCCATGGACGAATCCAGCACTCGTGACCTGACCATGGCCGCCGCGTTGTACAACATCGGCAAGTTGAGCTGGACCGACAGCATGATGGTTGCACCGTCGGACAAGCTGCACAGCACCGACCGCGGCTTGTACCGTGAATATCCGGGGCAGAGCGAGTCGCTGCTGATGACCCTGGAGCCGATGAAGGATGCGGCGCGGATCATTCGCCATCACCAGGAGCGTTGGGACGGCACGGGGTTTCCCGACCACCTCAAGGGCGATACCATCCCGCCCGGTTCACGGCTGCTGAAGCTGGCGGTGGACTTTATCGAATTGCAGAAAGGCCTGATCCTGGAGCGGCACCTCAACAGCGACGAGGCGCTGCTGTATATCCGCAAGTACGCCGGGCGCCTGTATGACCCGGCGTTGGTGGAAGATTTCGTGCAAGCCTGCGCCACCTTCCTCAGCGATGTGACCCTGGGTGATCCGACGGTAAAAGTCCTCTCCACCCGTGAGCTGGAAGCCGGCATGGTGCTGGCGCGCAACCTCAATGCCGACAACGGCATGTTATTGCTCAATGCCGGCAAGGTGCTGAACTTGCCACTGGTGGACAAGCTGATCGCGTTCGAGGCGATGGAGGGCGCCAAGTACAGTGTGTTTATCAGGGCGCCGGACGAGGTGCCGCCCCTCCTGTAGTTATACGCCCCAGGCTACGTGCTTGCTGGCGTGGTAATCAAAGATACCCCTGATGATGTAGACATCTTTGCCACCTTCTTTGCCGTTTTGTTCAATTGCCACGCGCCAAAGACCACGGCCCGTGCCGGGCTGCACCTGAGGGAGATCGACATAGGTGAAGTTGCCTATTCGCTTGCGGCTGAGGCGACCGGCTTGGATATCCTGGGTGATCTCCTCAAGTTTGGCGGTGGCAGGGGCGGGCAAGAGTTTTTTCTGGGTTTGCGCCAGTTCATCCAGCTTCACGATGTTGATGTGCGGATCGCGAGTGGGCACGACTTCCGGCCCGACAGGCAGCGCCGGCGCTGGCCTTTCAACTCTATGGGTTTGAACGCGGGGGACTTCAAACTCCAGAGGCGTTGCAAACTTGGGCAGGGCTTTTTCGAATGCTGTGACGTCTCTACTGTCTACCATCGCTACGCCAGTATCTGCCCCATGCTGGCCTCGGGATAGGGCGATATAGGGAATACCGGATTTTTTGAAATCCTCTGAAAAGGAGGTGACTTGAAGCTTGGCGAGTTTGGCCTTGAAGGTCTCCGTCATGAAAGCATCCAGGGTGCTTTTTGTCTCAGGCAGCAGTAAGAATTGACGTATCGCCTCCTGGCGTGTAATTCCCAGATCCGAGGCGAGTTGATTAATACGTACGAGGTGTTCGGGCTTGTATGCAAACACTTTCAGTGCAGCATCCCGCCAAGTATAAAGTTCATATTTTGCTGCGAATTTATCCATCGCATGCTGGTGTTTGTGGGTGATGGCGTACCCGACAAATTGTGCGCCAGTATCGGGGTCGGCAACGGCAATCGATGTTCTGATTTGTTTGTCGAGGTTCTCGTTTTTGCCAATGAGCCTTTTGACTTTTTTAAACAGTTCTTCCTTGTCCCGCGCAGACAGGGGTTGCGCAAAATGTTGTGTCGACAGGTGTATATGTTCAACCGTGGCCAGTTCGAGCCGCAGGTTTAACAGGGAACTACGTAACCTCTCTTGATTGGCTCGGCTCAAGCTTTTCGAGTTCGACATCCAGCGGCGAAATTCAGCTTCATCCAGGGTGCCAAGCTGTTGTCGGGCGCGAGTGATCAAATCGAGCTTCAGGGAAGCGTCGGTTTGTTCTATGACGCGCACGAAATCCCGCATTTCCCCTTCTGTTGCAAAAAGCCGCATCGCCGCGATCAGGTCCGCATCCACTTGCTGTTCAGGGGTGAGAGGACGCAGGGCACCCAGAACGGAACCTCCGCCCACAGCGTTTCGTTCGAAACGGGGCTTCCAGCTCTTTGCGTCTCCCGGTACGACCATAAAGTCCACGTGGTGACCTGCCGGGTCTTTTACATAGCGTGCGCCGTTTTCTACATAGGACTGATACAGGTGATAGCGGCCTGTTGGGTCGCGCATCGCGATGAACTGGTTATTGTGTTTATCAAAAAAACACGGTGCGCGGCCCGACTGGCGCGACAGTCTGTATCGGTGGGTGTTGGCAAACTCCACTACGTCAAAGAACGGCTCTATTTGCTCAGGCAACCGATACGGCATCACATTGACCCAGGCGGGTTCCAACGGGCGGAGGGAGGCACCCGTCAGTACAATGGCGGTGCTCCTGTCCGTACCGACTTTACTGGCCAGCCCCGGAATGCGCCGCCCCAGCTGCTTGGCCACGCCTAATCCGCGGTTGATAGCTCGGCGCAAAAACGACAGGGCGGTTTTGCCGGGTATCAACCCGAGCAGAAAATCGGCGGTTTCCACCCCGAACATAAAGGCGTTTACTGCCGATTCGCGGAAAATTTGCGCATTGCTCCGTGAACGGTAGTCGGCGTGCGCGAGTTGAAAACCCAGTTGCGCCGAATACAGGTATGCGTGGAAATTGCCGGTTATCGGCGTCAAGGTATAGCGGTACACACTGCGCGTATCGTTGAAGATCCGTGTGATCTCTTTCGTATCCTTAGTGGCCATCTGGGAAGTGAAATAGGCCTGCCATTCCGGTTTTGCTTTCAGCGTGTCCAGCTCCACCAGCCCCTTGGTCAGCTCCCGGAAGGCAACGCCATCTGGTGCATCCGGGGTATACAGCACACTGACCCCGTCAGGCTTGGTGCCTTTTCGATGAATGACCAGGACACGATGCATGACCTGCCCGCCTTGGCCCCTCTCTTGCGCGGCGCCCAATACCAGCAGGTTGACCTCTATCTCGAATTCGCTGACTCGGGGGCGGGTGGTTGAATCAGGGTGTTCAGTGACAGCTTTTATCCAGTCAAACCCACTGCCTGGCGTCTGGAACGTAAACAGTTTGGCTGCGTCAGGGTTGAGACGGTTCTCAAGCGCGTCCTTATTCATTTTTGCCGCGTTGGCGCGCTGCCAGACTGTAGCGAAGCTGCTTGTCCCGCTGCTCAGCGAGAAGGTTGACCGCAGATACGTATCGTATTTTTGGCCAATGTCAGCTTCTGTTGCGAGTGCGCGCAAATCATCGTTGCCAAGTTTTCCGTGAGGGTTGCCGGCTGTGTCAATAATGTTGGCGGTGGCACTGATCGTTCTATGTATGCCATGCACCGACCATGGGTCGACATTACGTTGGGTATAACTTCCCAGTGTGCGCAGATCCACCACGGTTTGGGTACGCCAGGTGCCCCACATCAGTTTTTTGCCTGGCAGGCACTGCGGGATATTGATCTTGCGGTCTTCGCTGATGTAGACAATGGTGGCTTCCTCGTTACGATACCCCGTCATCTCGGCCGACCGGGAGGACGTTGTGACGCGCAGGTGAACCAGGCTTCTATAAGGGTCAATATCAACGTTGGCATACACAGGTTTCTGTTTTTTCAGCACCTTGTCGGTCTCCTGTTGGGAGAACGCTTCCAGTGTCAAGATTCTCTCAAGATGAGGTGTGAGTTCCTCATTGCTGTCGATCAGTTCTTGTTCCAGTTGCCTGTACCGAGCCTGGTCTTGCTCGCCGGAGGTTTTCAACCATGCGGGTTCGGCCGTCAACAGGCGTAGATTGCGCACCATAAAAGCATTAGCGACATCCCACTGTGGCGTCAGGTCTGCGGCCAGGTCGAGCTCGCCTGTGGAGGGCAACGTCTCCCTGCGCAAGGCTTCGCGAACGGAGAAATGTTGCCTGACTCGCAATGCGCGGACACTGTCAGCAATCACGTCAGCGTCTATCTGGGACGGGGTCGTCGTCAGTACGGGCAAGCCGCTCAGCGCGGCACGAGCGGCTGTCGGCAGGCTTGCGATCAACAGCTTGCCTGGCGCTGCGCCGTCTTGTATGCGGGCTGCGACGGTGTCATTCAAACGCGCCAGGTTTTCAAACTCCTCAAACTCCTCGCTTGGGCTATAGAGCATCACTTTGCCCGTCAGAGGCGTCGTGCCCGTGGGGGTCAGAATGAATGCGCCGGCGAATTCACTGCCATTCTCCAGGGCCAGTCGGTACACCGTGGGCCTGTTGTCGACGGTAAACACCTGTTCACGTGCCGCAGCACTTG